>JADFRS010000042.1 GCA_022561145.1 Gemmatimonadota bacterium | reverse complement strand
CCTTGTGCGCTTCACGCCGGAGTGGGTTTACAGTCGGATCTAGAAGGCATAGGGCTTGGTATGGAGAATCCTGTCGATCTGAAGCGCTGGCCGCGCCGCGCCCACTACGAGTTCTTTCGCGAATACGAGCACCCGGCGTTCAACGTGACGGCGGACGTCGATGTGAGCGCACTGGAGGCGCTGAGAGCGAGAGATCCATCGGCGAGATTCTTTGCGACCACACTGGGGCTGGCGCTCGGCGCGCTCAATGCGCTCGAGCCTTTCAGGTTGAGGCTCCGCGACGATGGTGTAATCGAGCACAGCGTGATTCATGGCGGTTCTACGGTGCTCCGCGACGATGGCACGTTCGGCTTCGGTTACTACGAACATGCCGACTCGCTGAAGAGCTTCGTGTCCGCCACCGTCGCCGAATTGGAGCGCGTAGGGTCCGCCCGGGACCTCGAACCGAACCGCGACCGCGACGACCTCGTCTACTTCACGGCGCTACCCTGGATCGCCTTTTCTTCCTTCCAGCACGCGCGTGCGGCGGGTGGGCGGGAGGATTCGATTCCCAGGGTGGTCTTTGGCAAGCGCCACGAGCGCGGCGGCCGACAGATCATGCCGGTCTCGGTGGAGGTGCATCATGCTCTCGTGGACGGGCTGCACCTCGGCCAATTCTATGAGATGTTCCAGCAACGCCTGGACCACGTGGCGGAGTTGTGGCTCTGACGATCTGAGCCGGAGCCGGCGAATCACTTGTATTTGGACCCTTGCACGGCCATTCTTCCCCTTCGCTCAACTAGGAGGAAACGTGCGCCTTATTTGTCTGGCTTTCGTAGCCTTGATGGTAGGGACGCCCGCGATGGCTCAGGATGCCGATCGCAGCGTCGAGGACGGGGGAGTAAAGGTGGATGGGTGGAAGGCTCGAATCGATCGCCGGCCGATCAGGCAGGGATTGTCGATCACCGATTCCAGATTCAGTGCGGAGGGCGACGCTTTCCGACTCTCCATCGGTCCCGCAGGATTGTTCTGGAACGACGCCAATGTCGCCTCCGGGGACTACGAGGTGCACGCGACGTTCAAAGAGCATGCCATGGCGACGTCTCATCCCCATCCATCCGGGATCTTCATCGGTGGCTCGGATCTCGACTCCGACACCGAGATGCTGCTGTACTGCATCGTGTACGGAAACGGTGACTTCGTCATCAAGACATTCCATGGCTCAAACGTCACCACGCTCGTGAAGCGTGGGCCGCATGACGCCGTCCACAAGGCCAACGCCGATGGGGAGGTGACCAACGAGGTCGGGTGGCGGGTGCACGACGGCACGGCCTCGTGCGTGGTCAACGGCATGGAAGTGGCGTCGCTGGCGCAGGCGGACGTCGTAGGCACGGACAAGATCGAGTCCCTGAACGGCATCTACGGGATCCGCGTGAGCCACAACCTCGAGTTGACGGTCAGCGGATTCGGGATGACCCAGAACTAGCGGTCAATGCCGCCCGGAGGACTTCGGGCGCGAGAATGAAGGAAGGGCACGTGGGGGCGTCGGCCGCCACACGTGCCCTTTTTCAGCGCCGAAGCCACTGCTTCGGGCGCGACACCACCACGCCTTACCTTGACAGCTTAGGTGAGCCTGGCATCTCGTGGAAGGGGTAATCGACATGGGCAAGGTGGACGCGAGTCCCTATACGGAACGCTCAACCTCCTGATTCTGCAGATCCTTTCCGACGGGCCGGTCCACGGCCTGGGTATCGCCCGCCGGATCCATTCGGTGACGAGCGATGTGCTCCAGATCGAGGAGGGTGCGCTCTATCCGGCGCTTCACCGACTGGAAAAAGAAGGCCTGTTGAGTGCTCGCTGGGGCATCTCCGACCAGAACCGCCGCGCAAAGTTCTATGACCTCACGCGCCAGGGCCGCGAGCGCCTGGACAGCGAGGTGGAGAATTGGGTGCGGCACATCGATGCCGTTTCACGCGTGCTGCAACTGGATAGGGTACCGGCCGGCTGAGGGGGAGATCATGAACGGGTGGCGAGGTTGGGCTGAGATCCGTCGCATCGTACGACCTCGGCCTCAGTTGGAAGATGACGTTGAGGCCGAACTGTCGTTCCACCTCGAGGGCCGCATCGACGAGTTGGAGGCGGATGGCTGGAGCAGGGAAGAGGCGAGGCACGAAGTGATCAGACATTTCGGCAATCCCGGCACGATCGGGCGCGAGTGCCGAGAGATTTCTGATCGCCGGATCAGCGAGGAACGCAGGGTGGAGCGGATGGGCATTGTCAGGCAGGACGTTCGGTATGCGCTGCGCTCGCTTCGCAGGAACCCCGGGTTTGCGGCGGTCACGGTGCTGACACTGGCACTGGGAGTCGGGGCAACCACAGCCATCTTCAGCGTAGTGGATGCGGTTATCTTCCGGCCGCTTCCCTACCACGACCCCGGTCGCCCCGTCACGATCTACGAGCGGCAGCTGGCCCAGGGCGTTCCGAGGGACCAACCATCCCCACCCAACTTCTCGGACTGGCACGAGAGGAATCGCGCGTTTGCGGGAATGGTGGCCATTGCGCACGAGTCCGCCACGCTCTCCAACGTGGAACAGCCGGAGGTCATGGCCCTCGCCTCCGTGTCATGGGATCTTCTGCCCGTGCTAGGAGTGGAACCGGCGTTCGGACGAACGTTCAGCGCCGACGAAGGGGTGGCGGGTGGCCCACCCACCGACTGGGGCGAACCGGGCCAGCACCACCGGCAGAGCCGCTTTCTGTTCGTGCTCGGGCGGCTGAAGGACGATGTCACCATGGAAGCGGCCCAGGGGACCTGAACCGAATCGCGGCGGAACTGTCCGTGGCCTATCCCGAGTCGAACGGAGGGTGGACGGTTGGGCTCGCGTCCACGCACGAAGAGGTGGTGGGCGACGCGCCCGCCATCCTCATGGTCATCTTTGGTGTGGTCGGTTTCGTGCTGCTGATCGCCTGCGCCAACGTGGCCAACCTGACGTTGGGGCGCGCCGCCTACAGGAACCGCGAGATCGGTGTGAGAGCCGCGATCGGGGCGAGCGCCGGCAGAATTCGGCAGCAGTTGCTCACCGAGAGCTTGGTCCTGGGGGTGACGGGGGGTCTCATCGGCACCGCCCTCGCGTACGTAGGGGTGCGCGTCTTCCAGGCGATGGAGCCAGACTTCCTGCCGCGCGTGAATGAGATCACCCTGGACGTGAGGGTCTTGGTGTTCGCGCTGGCGACGTCGATCCTGACGGGTGTGTTGTTTGGCCTGGCACCCTCGATCCGAGCTTCGCGGGTCGGTGCCACCGAGGCGCTGGGCCAAGGCAAGGGCGTCGCTGCAGGAGGACGCCAGGCCCTGACCGGCGGGCCCTGGTCGTGGGCGAGGTGGCGGTCTCTCTGGTACTGCTGGTCGGGGCTGGGCTTCTCCTCCAGAGCTTTCTGAAACTACGGCAGGTCGATCCTGGATTCGATCCAGAGGGTGTGATCGTCAGCAAGGTGAGCTTGTCGTCCAGGGCTTATCCCGACAACCCGAGCCGCGTGCGTTACTTCCAAGGCTTGCTGGACGAACTGCGGGACGTACCCGGTGTGAGATTCGCCGGAGTGACCTCCACGCTGCCCATGGATGTCGCCGGCATCGATTTCAACCTTCCGTACGTCGCCGAGGGTCAGCCCATGCGGCCCGAGAACGAGTTGCCCGAGCTGGATTACCGCATCATCTCACCCGGATACCTCGAGGCCATGGGCGTCGAGGTGGTTCGGGGTCGCAGCTTCACCGATCTCGATCGGGCCGAGACGCAACGCGTCATCCAGATCAACAAGACGGCCGCCGAGCAGTTCTGGCCGGGCCAGGATCCCATCGGCAAATCGATCACGATCTTCTACATCAACAACGTGCCTTGGGAAGTGGTCGGTGTCGTGAAGGATACCCGGCACCACGCCCTCAGCACGCCGGCCACGGCTCAGTTCTTCGTTCCGTTGGCGCAGGCTGAGTACCTCTTCGGGTACATGACCATCGTCGCCAAGACCGAAGCCGGGCGGGCGGATGTCGTGGACGGCATGCGTGCCGCCGCAGTGCGCCTCGATCCCAAGTTCCCGCTGTACCGCATCGAGACCGCAGGCGATCTGATGGCCGATACGATCGCCCGCGATCGTTTCGCGGCGGTCCTGATCGGGGCGTTCGCGTTGTTGGCACTCGTGCTGTCGGCGGCTGGTATCAACGGGGTCGTGGCGTACCAGGTGGCCCGCCGCACGCGGGAGATCGGCCTTCGCATGGCGCTCGGCGCAGCGAGGGCCAACGTGCTGTCGGATGTGGTGAAGGGGGCGGTGGGCATGGCCCTGGGCGGGATCGTGCTCGGCTTGGCCGGATCTTTCGCAGCTACGCGCGTGCTGACCGGCATGCTCTTCGTGGTAACGCCGCTGGACGTTTCCACCCATGTGGGAGTGGCAGCGCTTCTGCTGGCGGTTACGGTCGTAGCATCGGTGGTGCCGGCAATGCGCGCCTCGTCGGTGGATCCCGTGAGCGCTCTCCGAAGCGATTAGGCCGGGTCGCGCTAGTCGCCTGCGGTGCCGACCGTCTCCGACTCGAGGTCGCGCTCCAACATCTGGCGCCGCAACAGCGTGGCGTAGGTCCCACGGAGCGCGACAAGGTCCGCATGACGACCCCGCTCGACGATGCGACCCTCGTCGAGCACGAGGATGAGATCGGCGTCCATCACCGCGGATACGCGGTGGCTGATGATGAAGGACGTGCGTCCCTTCATCACCCCCTTCAGGTCGTCGAGGATGCGCGCCTCGGTATGAGTATCCACCGCACTCAAGGCGTCGTCCAGGATCAGCACCGTCGGATCGCGCGCTACGGCACGGGCCAGCGTGGCCCGCTGCTTCTGGCCACCCGAGAGGTTGATCCCACGCTCGCCTAGCAGCGTGTCGTACCCCTTCGGGAAGTCCTGTATCGACTCGTGTAACTGGGCGACGCGCGCGGCTTCGGCCACCGCCTGGTCAGGGTCCTCCGAGGGGCCCTCCGGCGTACGGTGGGTCACGCGCTCCTCCAGGCCCAGCCCCAGTGCGATGTTGTCCCGTATGGTGGCGGAGAACAGGAACGGGTCCTGCGGCACCATCCCGATCACTCGCCGGAGCTCCGCAAGGTCGTAGGATGGCAGCGGCACACCGTCCAAAAGTATCTCACCGTCCGCCGGATCGTACATCCTCGGCAGAAGGGCCAGAAGCGTGCTCTTGCCTGAGCCGGTCGGCCCGACCACGGCCACCGCCTGCCCCGCTTCCACCTTGAACGAGACATCCTCCAGCACGAGGCGCTCGGTGCCTGGATAGCGGAATGAGACGCCGCGGAACTCGATTTCTCCACGGGGCTCGATCAGCGGCACAGGATTCTCGGGCGACCGTATCCCCGGTTCCGTGGTCATGATCTGGTTGATCCGTCCCATGGAGGCGGCGCCCCGCTGGAAGAGATTGACCACCCAACCGAGTGCGATCAATGGCCAGATCATCATCTGCAGGTAGATCCCGAACTCGATGAAGTCGCTTACGGAAAGCCGGCCCGCCATGACCTCTAGACCGCCGAACCACACTACGATCACCATGGCGACACCCGAAAACAGCGCCAGAATGGGGTGGAACAGTCCTGCGATCTTCACCAGGCCCATGTTGCGGGCCATGTACTCCCGGTTCATACCGTCGAACTGGACCTCCTGCGCACGCTCTTGAACGTAGGCCCGCACGATCCGGATGCCCGTCAGGTTTTCTTGGACCATGGTCGACAGCGAGGAGAACTGCTCTTGGATTTCCTCGAACCGAGCGTGAATCACGCGTGCGAACCCTAGCACGATGAGCGGGAGCGCCACCATCGGAAGCAGCGCGTAGAGCGTGAGGCGGGGGCTGATCCAGAGCATGAAGCTGAGCGCGAACACGAAGCCCGCGGCCGTGTTGGCCGCGTACATGATCGCCGGCCCTACGGCCGCCCGGACGGCCAGGATGTCGTTGGTGGAGCGGGCCATGAGATCACCCGTGCGGGTACGGCCGTAGAAGGCCGCGTCCAACTTGAGCAAGTGCTGGAAAAAGTCGTTCCTGAGGTCGCACTCTATCTTGCGGCTTATGCTGTTCAGAAGCTGGCGCATGCCGAACTTGGCGACACCGCCGAGTGCGGTGACCAGGATGATCAGGCCGGCATAGCCGATGATCCGCGCCATCGAGCTGCCCTGAAGCCCCGCGTCGATGGCCTCACCCAGGAAAAAGGGCGCCATGATGCCGAAGACGTTCGACACCACTACCAGCCCTAGCCCAAAAAAGACCCCAGCTTTGTAGGGCCTAAAGTAGGGAAGTACGGCGCGTAACTCGTTCACGGGGCTCTAGTACCCCACGGCCTTTCCGCCGCGTCGCGGATCCGAGGCGCCCTCGAGTGTTCCGTCTGGCATGACCATGATGACCTGCGCGTCGCCGGACACGCCTTCACGCGTGACCACTGTGTGCCCAAGCGCTTCGAGCTCGGCGATGGTGGCCGCGTTCAATCCGTGAGCCTCGACGAAGATCTGGTCCGGAAGGTGTTGGTGGTGCACCCTGGGCGCGTTCACCGCTTCGCGCACGTTCATGCCGTAGTCGATCACGTTCACGATGGTCTGGAACACCGTCGTGATGATGGTCGCTCCCCCCGGCGTTCCGGTGACCAGGAACAGCCCGCCGGACGGATTCAGCACGATGGACGGCGTCATCGCCGAAAGCATGCGCTTGCCGGGTTCGATCGCGTTGTTCTCCCCCTGAACGAGCAGGAATTGATTGGGGGTTCCCGGCTTCGCGGCGAAGTCGTCCATCTCGTTGTTCAGCACGAACCCCGCCCCCGTGACGGTCACTTTACTGCCGAACCAGGAGTTGATCGTAGTGGTGACCGCCACGGCGTTCCCGGCCTCGTCCACGATCGAGAAGTGCGTGGTGTTCTCGCCTTCCTCTCGAGGTTCCAACCCGGGGCCGACCTGCGATGACGGCGTGGCCTTGAAGGTCAGGATATCCGCGCCTCGCTCCGCCGCGTACCCCTTGGAGGCCATGCGCTCGAGCGGGATCTCGATGAAGTCGGGGTCGGCCAAGTACTCGTTCCGGTCGGAAAAGGCGCGCCTCCAAGCCTCTACCATCAGGTGGATCATGTCCGGCGAGTGCCATCCCAGGGCGGTCAGGTCGTATGCCTCGAGCATATTGGCCATCTGGGCCATGGTCACGCCGCCCGATGACGAAGGCGGCATGGAGTAGACCGTATAACCACGGTAGGTGAACCGGATCGGCTCTCGCCACGCCGCCTGGTATGAGGCCAGATCCTCGTGTGTGATGATGCCTCCACCTCGCCCCATCTCCGCAACGATCAGGTCCGCGGTTTTTCCGCCGTAGAAGCCGTCACTGCCGTGCTCTTGGATGCGTCGCAGCGTGCCCGCGAGGTCCGGCTGGGCGTACGGCGCGCCGATCGCGGGGATCTCACCGTCGCGCAGGTAGGTCTGCTCGGTGGCCTCGAAGAGGCGGATGCCCGCCTCTGAGTTCACCAGGTTGGTACGGAAGCGCGGATGCACCTGGAACCCGTCTGCGAGCTCGATGGCCGGCGCCACAAGATCGTTCCAAGGGAGCGTGCCGAAGCGCCGATGGGCCTCCCACATCCCCATCACCGTGCCGGGCACGCCCACCGCCAGGTGACCCACGACCGACCTGTCCGTGAGGTTGCCCTCGGCGTCAAGGAACATGTCGCGGGTGGCCGCGAGTGGCGCGCGCTCCCGGTAGTCCAGCGCGGCGGCTTGGCCGTCCGCCATGCGGACCATCATGAAGCCGCCACCGCCGAGGTTGCCCGCCTCCGGGTTCACCACCGCGAGCGCGAAGGACGTGGCGATGGCCGCGTCCACGGCGTTGCCCCCAGCCTGGAGAACCTCCACGCCCACGCGGCTGGCGACCTCGTCGGTCGTGACGACCATGCCGTGCTCCGCAGTGACCGGCGGCGTGTCATGGGCGTAGCTCCACCCTTCGGGGAATGCGCCGAACGAGGATCCGTCGGTGGTGCAGGCCGCCAGAGCCAGGGAGGCCAGTGACAGAAAGCGTGTGGCTCCGCGGGTGGGCATCGTGGCTCCAGGGCTGTGGCTTTTCACGTGCCGGCCGTGAGGGTGCGCAGCAACGTGAGCGCGGAGTGCGCGAGCGCGGCGGCCCCCACCGGAAGCACAGACTCGTCGATATCGAATCGGGGGTGATGAAGTTCCCTCGGCTCCGGGAGTGAGGCGCCCAACCAAAAGAACACACCCGGAGCCTCGCGGGCGAGATAGGCGAAGTCTTCGGCCGTCAACTCGGGCTCGCACTCGACCACCGCGTCCTCGCCCAGCAACTCGCCCAGGGCCTCGCTCACGCAGGCCGCCACCTTTTCGTCGTTGAGAACTGGGGGGAAGCCGGGTCCGACGTCGACGGTCACGCCGGCGCCTAGGGACTCCAGCGATTCGAACGCTTCGGTCACGGCGGTCACGAGGCGAGCCCTCACGTCCTGGTCGAAGTAACGCAGCGTTCCGTAGAGGACCGCCCTGTCAGCGATGATGTTGCCGGCTGTGCCTGCTTCCAGCTTGCCGAACGACACAACGCCGCGCTCGGACGCAGCCAGCACCTCGTTCGCGGCGGCCTTCGCGGCCACCAACCCCTGGGCGGCCAGCAGGAGCGCGTCCACGCCCAGGTGGGGTCGGGCCGCGTGGCTGCTCTTGCCGCGTACGGTCACCCGCAACTCCTCGGCTCCGGCCATGAATGCGCCCGACCGCACGAAGATTTTTCCGGCTTCGCGTTCGGGGCTCACGTGTAGGCCGACCACGGCGTCGACTCCAACCATCGCGCCATCGGCGATCATACGCATCGCGCCGCTCTTGCCATCGGCGTCGGTAACCTCCTCCGAGGGCTGGAAGATCAACCGTACCGTACCGGGGGGGAGCGTGCCGAGCGTCAGCTCCTCCATGAGTAGGCGAGCGGCGCCCACCAGCCCGGTGGTATGCACGTCATGACCGCAGGCGTGCATCACCCCAGGGGTGAGGGAGGCGTACTCGGCGCCGGTGTCCTCCTGGATCGGCAAAGCGTCCATATCGGCCCTGAGGGCGACGGTCGGGCCGGATCCGTCTCCCAGCTCGGCGACCACCCCCGTGATCCCGACACCCCGGCGGACGCGGAAGCCCAGGGCCTCGACCGCATCGGCCGCGATCCGGGCCGTGCGCTCCACCTGGAAGCCCAGTTCGGGATGGCGATGCAGATCCCGGCGCATCTCCACGAGGCTCGGCAGCATGGCTCTAGCGCGCTCTATCAGGCTCATAAGCTTCCGACTAGCTTGTGGTTCCGGGGGGCGTCGGTGACGGG
The DNA here is from genome assembly GCA_022561145.1 of Gemmatimonadota bacterium. GTDB lineage: Bacteria > Gemmatimonadota > Gemmatimonadetes > Longimicrobiales > Gaopeijiaceae > JACZXQ01. The sequence goes on along the minus strand of JADFRS010000042.1, from coordinate 19,281 downwards.
CGGCTGGATCTTAGACTGCTCGTAAGGCCGGCGACAGCCCGAGGTCCACCGCTTCAGACACATCCTTGGAATCGCATGCTCGACGATCGACTCACAGAGCAGACGAACCCCAGATCAAGCCGGATCGACGAACTGAGTTCGATCGAGATCGTGGATCTGGTGAACAGCGAGGACCGCCTGGTGGCTGAGGCGGTCTCGCGGGAGCGCGAGCCGATCGCGCGGGCCATCGACCTCGTCGTGGAGGCGTTCCGTGCCGGGGGGCGGCTCATCTACGTGGGCGCGGGCACGTCGGGCCGGCTGGGTGTTCTGGACGCAGCCGAGATGCCACCTACCTTTGGGACCGATCCCGACATGACGCAGGGCGTCATCGCGGGGGGCTACGACGCGCTGGTACTGTCATGTGAGGGGGCGGAGGACCACCCCGAGCATGGCGCTGAAGCGATAGAGGAGCGCGGTGTCGGTCCCAACGATTTCGTGTTGGGGATCGCTACCTCGGGCACCACCCCGTTCGTCCACGGCGCGCTCGCACGCGCCCGAGAGCTCGGCGCACGCACGGGCTTCTTGCTGTGTACTCACCCCACTAGCGAGTTGACGCACACCCATGACGTGGTGATCGCCCCGCTCGTCGGTCCGGAGGTGATCACCGGCTCGACGCGCATGAAGGCGGGGACTGCCACCAAGCTCGTCCTGAATACGATCACCACCGGGGCCATGGTTCGGCTGGGCAAAGTGTACGGCAACCTGATGGTCGATCTGCAGGTGACATGCGAGAAACTCAGAGACCGGGGCGAGCGCATCCTCACGAAAACCCTAGCGGTCGATCGCGACCGGGCGGCGGTGTTGCTGGATTCGGCTGGCGGTCACGTGAAGACGGCCCTCGTGATGGGGAAGAAGGACGTGGATGCGGACCGGGCGCGTGAGCTCCTTGCCGACGCCGAAGGGTCGCTCACTCGGGTGGTGGGCCTTCTGAAATGAGTTCTGGGATCACGGTGGCCGGCGTGATGTCGGGCACCTCGCTGGACGGCATCGATGTGGCCCTCGTGCATATCACCGGGCACGATTCGGCCAGCTTCGAATGGGAGATGGTGGGGTTCTCCACCACGCCTTACGACGACGGGCAACGGGACCGGGTACAGCAGGTGTTGGAGCGCGGCACTCCTTCTGGGCTATGCAGGGTCCACGCCGAGCTGGGTGAGTGGTTCGCTTCGGCCGTTCTGCGAACCTGTGAATCCGCGGGCGTGGCGCCGGGCGATGTCGACCTCATCGGCTCCCACGGACAGACCGTCTGGCACGATCCTCCAAGCGACGGTGAGCGCGGCGCGACCCTACAGGTCGGTGACGCCGCAACCCTCGCCGAGCATACCGGGATCGCGGTCGTGAGTGATTTCCGAGCGCGGGACATGGCCGCCGGCGGGCAAGGCGCCCCTCTCGTGCCATGGCCCGACCAACTTCTGTTCTCCCATCCGGAGCGCCAGCGGGCCCTCCAGAACCTCGGGGGAATGGCGAACGTGACCTGGCTCGCAAAGCGGTCGTCCGGTCGGCCTCCCTTGGCGTTCGATACCGGACCGGGTGTCGCCCTGATGGATGCGGCGGCGGAGCTCGCGACGGGAGGCCGGCTGCGTTGTGACGAGGACGGGCGGCTGGCAGCAGCCGGAACGGTGGACGACGCTCTACTGGCCCACCTGATGGCTCACGAGTACTTCGATCGGCCGCCGCCCAAGTCCACGGGACGGGAGCTGTTCGGCGTTCCCTTGGTGAAATCGCTCGCGCAGGATCTCGAACCGGGGTGCCCGGACGACGGCTGGCCGGACCTTCTGGCTACGCTCACCGCGTTGACGGTCAAGAGCATCGGGCGCGCCTATCGGGCGTGGGTGTTTCCGGAAGGCGTGGACGAGTTCTTCCTGCTCGGGGGTGGAGCCCGAAACCCGACTCTGGTGGCCGCGTTGGTCGATGAGTTGAGCCCGCTCAGCCTGAGCCCGTGCGAGCAGCTGGGCGTCGATCCCGACGCCCGCGAGGCTGTCGCGTTCGCCGTGCTGGCTTGGGCCCATGTGCGCGGGATTCCGGGCAACGTGCCGTCGGTGACCGGCGCCGTGGGTCGCCGAATCCTGGGTTCCCACACACCCGCAGGCGGATGATGGGGAAGAGGAAGAAGAAGAAGAGGGCGGCGAGGCCCAAGCATTCGCGTTCGCCGGAGGAAGTGGCTTACGACGTCGCCGAAGAGAAGCGGCGTCAGAGGAGGCTCGCCATCGCCGCCGCCGTACTCGTGCTCGGTGTGCAGATCACGGCCACGGTCATGGCCCTGAGCCCCGCGCCGCATAACGGCGGGGACAATGCGGGATACCTGTCGCTCGCGCACTCGCTCGTGACCCACGGCTCCTATGTCGAACAATGGGACCCAGAAGCCCGGCCCCACACCAAGTACCCGCCCGTCTATCCCACCATCCTGGCCGGAGCGATGCTCCTTGGTGCCGAGGGGTGGGGCGCCTTCAAAGCCATCTCCGTTTTCTTCGTCGTGGTGTCGGTGTTCGTGACATTCCTGTGGGCGCTCGACCGGAGAGGCCCCCGCTTCGCGTTGGTCCTGGCTCTTCTGCTGGCGTTCTCCCCGGCCGTGCTTTGGTCCAGCCGATGGATACTCTCCGATCCGCCGTTCCTCGCGCTCACACTGTTTACGCTCTGGGCGTTCCACCGCGTGGATCGGGAGCCCGCGTCTCCGGCTTGGCTGTGGGCGGGTGGGGCCGCGGCCATACTGGCGACGTTCACGCGGACAGCGGGATTACCACTCGTGCTAGCCGTCGGAGGCTGGCTCGCGCTCGAGCGACGGTGGAAATCTCTCGCGATTTTCGGGGCGGCGTTCGCGCTTCCGAGCGGACTCTGGTGGATGCGCGGCCAGCGCTCAGGGGGCGCCGAATACGTGTCGGAGTTCTGGAAGATCAACCCCTACGATCCGGACCTTGGAAACGTGGGCGTGGGTGGCTTGGTCTCTCGGATTTTCGAGAACCTCAACGGGTACGTGTTCACACATATACCGGCTGGCCTGGCGCCCTACGAGGGTGGTGGCGTGCTCGCGGCATTGGGCTTGGCGCTCGTGAGTGCGGCCGTCGTGGGCTGGGGGCTGCGTTTGCGTCGTGAGCGGACCGTCACCGAGTTGTTCACGCCGCTCTATTTCGGGTTGATCCTGGCGTGGCCGACCGTTTGGTCGGGAGACCGATTCGCGCTCCCGCTCTACCCGCTCCTGCTGTTCTATGCGGGCGAGGCCCTGGTGGACGGCGCGCGGCACCTCCACCGGCGCTTGCCGTGGGCCGTGGCGGCACTCGCGGTGACCGTGCTGGGCATCCCCGCCGTGCGGGCATGGAGCGGGCTCGTGCGCGAAGCGTCCGTTTGTTCGAGAGTGGTGGAGACACGTGGGCCGTTCGGTTGTTATTCGCCCGGCTTCCAGGAGTTCACCCTGGCCGCCCGTTGGGTGGGCGAAAATCTTCCAGATGGCGCCGCCGTGTTCACACGCAAGCCCCGGATCTTCTACACACTGAGCGGTGTCCCCAGCCGCACCTACCCGCTGAGTCAGGATCCCGAGAATTTTTTCCGCGAGGCACGCGAGGCGGGTGTCGAGTACGTGGTGATGGACCGAGTGGATCAACTCGGAGCGCTCTACGTGGGCCCGGTCGTGGGAGCCCGTCCGGAGGCGTTTTGCAACCTGATTGCCGTGCGGGGCGGAGACGGTGGACAGACGGCGATTCTGGCGATCCTCCCTGCGGATGCTTCCGAGGTCCCGGCGGACGATTCGGTTCAGTCGGAGATGGTCATCCAGGCGTGCCCGGCAAACATGGTGCGCGACGTTGCGCGTGAGTTGCCACCTTATTCGGCTTCGCTGCTTCCCCTTCTTGCCTTGCCGAGGCCGTAGAGCAAGCCCAGCATGACACCGAAGACCAGGTGATCCGTGAAGGACTCTGCCGGTGCCTTTTCGACCGCCATGAGAGCGCCGAGGATCGGCATGGTGCGGCGCGGGCTTGCGGCTCCGAGCACTTCGTCGAGCCCTCCCCATGGCGCCACGGTGTACTCGACGACCCCGAAAGACAGGCCGCGAGTGATGGGGGGACCCGCCAGGCGAGGCTCGACGACGGCTCCATAAAGGAGCCCCCTGGCCGCGCCCTCCAGCACCTCGCGCCCCAGGGCGGGCGCGCCCTCTCTGGGTTCGATGTTGAGCGCGATGCGGATGAGCGAGCGGGCTACGGCGGCGGCGGCCCCCGCGGCGGCGGCACGTGCGAGGCCCAACGGTCCGGGGCTGGGCCCTCCGCCCAGCAGCTTGCCGGCCACCGCTCCGGCCCCGGCGCTCAGCAAAGAGTCCAGCATGGTCCCTTCGGGTGCCCCGTTCTTCGAGAAAGGGTTGCGGAGGAGGCCACGATCGGGGGAACGGACCTTGGCACGCACGTTCGAGGGGCGCGCCGATTCGAGGGCGTAGCCGAGTCGGAACCAAAGGTTTTGCCGGTCGGTCATAGACAAAGCGTCGTGGAGTATGTACTTCGTGCTCTGGACCAATACACAGGGTGACGCGCATGGAACGTTTTGACAAGGTGTGACGAGGTGATCGGCCGACGCTTCACGCGGTGGTTGCCGCCGGTGCTCATAGCCCTTGCATTCGTGCCCACGGCCGCGGCCGGACAAGCCCCCCATGAAGACTGGCGCACCCTCCAGACCGAGCATTTCCGTGTCACGTTTCCGGCGGGCATGGAGGACCTTGCGCGGCGGGCCGGCGACCGGGCGGAACGTGCCTATGCGAACCTGAGCTCGACGCTCATCGATCCTCCAAACGGCATGCTGGACGTGTTGCTCACGGACCATGCCGACTTCTCGAACGGGTTTGCCAACTCGTTGCCCTCCAACCGCATCACCGTGTATGCGCGGCCTCCCATGGAGGGGTTCGACCTCTCCCACTTCGATGACTGGATGGAGCTCGTCATCACGCACGAGTTGACCCACATCTTCCACCGGGACCACACCGGATGGATGGGGTCTGTGGCGAGGAGGGTGTTCGGGCGCGCCTCGGCGTCATGGCCGATGTTCCCAGCCTTCACGGTGCCGGGTTGGGTGACGGAGGGCATCGCCACCTACTACGAGTCCGCGCTCACGGAGTCCGGTCGGGTGCGGGGCAGCTCTCACGACATGGCGCTCAGGACAGCCACGCTCGAGGGACGACTCGACCGGATCGACCAGATCTCGGGCCGATCACCGGACTGGCCTGCGGGCGACCGGATCTACATCTACGGGGGGGCGTTCTTCCACCACCTGTCCCAGGAGTACGGGCAGGAGCGCGTGGGGGAATTCGTGGACGCCATTGCGAACCAGCTCTTCCCCTACAGGCTGGATTCGGGGGCGAGGGACTCTTTCGGAGTGAGCTTCAGGGAGGAGTTCGGGCACTGGGTGGGGGAGATGGAGGCCGGCTATGCGGCGCTCGCCGACTCGCTCGCCCGTCGCGCGCCCATTACGAGGCCGGAGCGCCTCACCACGGGAGGGCGCCGAGCCTTCTATGCGCAGCTCGCGCCCGGGGGCGAGCTGCTGGCCTATGTGCGCAGCGACGGACGGTCCGATACGCAGCTCCGCGTGGCCTCGCCGGACGGCCTGGAGAGCCGCAAGCTCACGCGCACCAACGGCCTCTCCAACTTCACGTGGCTGCGGGACGGCGGCATCGTCGCCGCCGAGTTCGAGTTCACGGACCGCTACCGCATCCGTTCGGATCTAGTCCACATCGATGAGGACGGCGGCGAGCGCAGAATCACCAGCGGCGCCCGGCTCGACCAACCCTCCGCCTCGCCCGATGGGCGGTACGTGGTCGCCGTGCAGGACGGCGAAGGTACCAACCGGCTCGTGCGGGTGGAGCTCTCGACCGGTTCGGTCGAGCCGCTCACCGAATTCGTGTCCGCTCGTCATTGGGCGTACCCGCGGTGGTCTCCGGATGGGCGCTGGATCGCCGCTTCATGGTGGAGTCCGGGCGCGTTCTACGACCTCGTGCTGCTTCGTCCGGATGGCACGATCGCCCACCACATCACGCGCGACAGGGCGGTCGACCTGGGACCCACATGGAGTCCGGACAGCCGCTGGCTCGTATGGGCTTCGGACCGCAGCGGCATCCCCAACCTGTACGCGGTGGAGGTCGACCGCGCCTCGGGTGAGCCGGGCCCGTTGCGGCAAATCACCAATGTGCTCACCGGTGTGTCGTTCCCGACCGTGGACGGCGAGGGCGAATGGATCTACGTCTCGGGCTACCACGCCGACGGGTGGGAGGTCGAACGCCTGCCGTTCCGCCCGGAATCCTTCTTCGATCCGTTCCCCACCAAGAAAGGGTTCGCCGAGGGTGGGGAGGGGGCGGACGGACGGTTCGCTCGGCGAGCCGAGGGCGAGATCGGCCCGTACAAGCCGCTCAAGACGCTGCTACCCCGATTCTGGGAGCCTCTTTATGAGCAGGGAGTGGACCGCGGGGGCTTGCAGATCCTCAAGCCTTCGTTCGGTGCGGGCACGGATGGGCGTGATCTGGTGGGGCGGCATGCCTATTCGGCGTCCGTCAGGTTGCGCACGACCGGTCGGACCGATGCCCTTGCGGCGTACTCGTATGCGGGGCTCGGAAACCCGGTGCTGTCGCTCTCCTACAGCCAGGGCCACAACGTCGATGGCCCATTCGACCTGGAGACGTCGCCGGACATCTTTCAGACCGTTTTCCTGGCGGAGCGAGAGAGGCGCGTCAGGGCCTCGGTCACGTTCCGCAGGCAGCGCGTTCGGTCGGCGGTCAGCTTCAGGCTGAGCGGCGCCCACATCTGGGAGACGCTGGGTTTGCTGGACGAGAATCTTGACATGAGCGAACTCATCCTGGTGCGGCCCGACCAGCGGCTGGCCGAGGGCTCGGCGACACTTTCCTTCTCTACGGCGCGCTCCTACGCGTATTCGATGAGTTCGGAGCGTGGCGTGTCCGGCCTCATCCAGGGACGGGCCCGCACCGAGTTGAGTTTGCCCGACTCCTTGAGAGACGTGAAGGGGTCCGATCGCAGCTTCCAGGACGTGTTAGGGCGGCTGTCGGCGTTCACCCCCATTCCAGGGCCCGGTTTCTCGCGGCACGTGATCGCGGCCCGGGTGGCCGGTGGCATCGCCACAGGGCCCGGCGCCGACCGGTTCCACTTCATTGTCGGTGGCGCGAGCGGACGGCTCGAAGACGTATCCGGACTAGAGTTGTTCGGGGGCGTGCCCTTGTTCTTCCCGGTCCGGGGCTTCCTTCGGGGAGAGAGGTTCGGCCGCTACGCTTGGACGGCTTCGATCGAGTATCGCTTTCCGCTGTTCAACGTGAACCGGGGCCTGGGATTGGTCCCGTTCCATATGGATCGCACGGCGGGGTCTCTGTTCTTCGACGCGGGGAACGCCTGGGGTCCCGTAGAACCCGCGTTGGGACTCCCCAACTTCGACAATCGGCGTCGTGCCGTGATCGCCTCGGTCGGCGCCGAGGTGTCCTCGAACGTCCTTGCGTTCTGGACCTCGGATCTGACCGTTCGGTTCGGGGTGGCCTTACCCGTCACGGACAACGGCGGTGGTGGGAACCGTCTCGTAGGGTACGTGAGGGTAGGGAGGGCCTTCTAGCGGGTTCGGCCTCAGCCGTTCGGTTCCGGCGGTACCTCGCCCGTCTCCACACCGGCCAACTGCCCCATCCTGCGGACCGAGGTGTGCAGGTCGGCCAGCGTTGCCTCGAACGCCGCTTCCGCCTCGTCCGTACCCTCCCGGACCGCGCGCCTCTTGATGGCGGCCTGGTTGAGTTGCCGTACGAGGTCGATGAAGTCGTCCACCTCTTCGCGGAGGGCCAGGAATTGCCGCTCGTTCGGGAGGAACGGGTTCGTGAGTCCCCAGACGCCCGCCTCGATCAGAAGCACACCGACGAGCACGGTCACCAACTGGACCTGGAGATTGGCCGGCGGAATGAGGAGCACTGCCGCGAATACGGTGAGCATGCCCACGATGGGCGTGCCCAATTCGACGGCTTTCCGGATCGTTCTCACGTAACGTGCCTCCAGCGCTTATATACGGCGGTTCGTCTCGCTAGTCGAGGGGTACCTTACAAGGTAAGGCCCGCGGTGGTCTGAGGGAAAGAATAACCTTGACCACAAGATATTGTGTCCCTACCTTGGTCGTGCCGCAATATTCGGTGGTATCGGAGGGTTTTCCACAACAGAAAGTCAAGATCCGGGCCTGCTGTCGCCGGTTTTCGACGATATTTGAACACGGTTTCCACTGCTTTTCCACAGCCCACGTTGGAGAATACAGAAGATGTCGCCCTCCCAGGACAACCAAGAGGCTGAGAACCCAGTATTCGACGATGTCGTTCCGGCCGGCCTTCCCGCCGCACAGTTGTCTGCGAACGCCCGTTTGGTCCTGGAAAAGCGGTATCTGAAGAAGGACGAGGAAGGCCAACCCACCGAAGAGCCCGAGACCATGTTTTGGCGGGTCGCGCGAGTGATCGCTGGGGCGGACGCGGCCTACGGCGCATCCGACGCAGCCGTGGAAGAGGTCGCACGCCAGTTCTACGACCTCATGAGCACCGGGAAATTCGAGCCGAACTCTCCCACGCTCATGAATGCCGGCCGTCCTTTGGGCCAGCTTTCCGCATGCTTCGTGCTTCCGGTGGACGACGCGCTCTCCAACGGAAAGAGCGGGATCTACGATACGCTCAGGGCCATGGCGCTCGTTCACCAGTCGGGGGGTGGCACGGGCTTTTCCTTCTCACGGCTGCGTTCCACGGGTTCCCGCGTCCGGTCCACCATGGGGGTGGCGTCGGGGCCTGTCTCGTTCATGACGCTCTACGACTCCAGCACGGAAGTCGTGAAGCAGGGTGGAACGAGGCGTGGCGCGAATATGGGGATCCTCCGCGTGGATCACCCCGACATCCGTAACTTCATCGCCTGCAAGAGCGACACGAGCAAGATCACCAACTTCAACATCTCGGTCGCCATCACCGACAAATTCATGGAGGCTGAGGAGGCGGGTGAATCGTACGACTTGATCGATCCTCGCGACGGTCAGGTTGTGGGTCAGGAGAATGCCCGAGAGATCTTCGACCTGATCGTGCATGGCGCGTGGAAGACGGGCGAGCCCGGCGTCTTCTTCATCGACCGGGCCAACGAGTACAATCCGGTACCCAAACTCGGTGCCTACGAGGCCACGAACCCGTGTGGCGAGCAGCCGCTGCTGGCCTACGACGTATGCAATCTCGGTAGCGTCAACCTCGGACAGTTCGTGCACGAGGGCTCGTTCGGGACAGACGACCTCGATGACGCCGTAGATTGGGAGGCACTCCGCGGGGTCGTCCACCTCTCCGTCCACTTTCTCGACAACGTGATCGACGCCAACTGCTATCCGCTCCCCGAGATCACCGATTTGGCTCAGAAGATCCGCCGGATCGGCCTCGGGCTCATGGGCTGGGCCGACATGCTCGTCCGACTCGGGGTGCCGTACAGCAGTCCCGAGGGTGTCGAGCTGGGCCGGAAGGTCATGGCCTTCATCGACGAGGAAGCTCGTGTCGCCTCTGAGAAGCTCGCGGAGATCCGTGGCGTGTTTCCGGCGTGGGAGGAGTCGATCTGGGGGGCGGACGAGACCGCCGCACGCCGGAAGGACGGCGAGCGGGTCCGGCCCATGCGGTTGCTCAGGAACTGCAACCTCACCACAGTCGCGCCGACGGGTACCATCTCGATCTTCGCAGGCTGTAGTGGAGGCATCGAGCCATTGTTCGCCGTGGCCTTCATGAGGAACCAGGCAGGAGCCCTGATGCCCGACGTCAACGAGGACTTCGTGGCGTTGGCCAAACAGGGGGGGTGGCACTCCGACGAGCTCATGGAGAAGATCGCTGAAGAGGGCCACATCCATTTCGACGATGTGCCTGAAGAGGTCCAACGCGTGTTTGTGACCGCGCACGACATCACGCCCGAATGGCACGTGCGCATGCAGGCCGCATTCCAGGAGCACACGGACTCGGCGATCTCGAAGACCACGAACTTCCCGAACGAGGCCACCGAGGAGGAGGTCCGGAAGATCTACCAGCTCGCCTTCCAACTGAATTGTAAGGGGGTCACCGTCTACCGTGATGGCTCACGGCCGATGCAGGTACTCTCCACTGGCAAGACCGAAGGCACGGAGGCCCGTGCGGCCGAGGTAGCGGCAGAGCGGATGGCCCTCGAGCAGCAACTGGCCGATGCACGAGCCGAGTTGCACCAAGTGCGCGTCGATTTGGAGCAGATGCAGCGGATGGCCGATGATCAGGACCTGACCGCGGCGGCCTCGAGGCACAAGCGGCAGCGCCCAGCCATTCTCAAGGGGCGCACCAGCAAGATGAACTCCCCTCTGGGCGACCTTTACCTGACGATCAATGAAGACGAATCCGGCAAACCGTTCGAGGTGTTCTGTACCCTCGGCAAGGCCGGCGGCGCTGCCATGGCCGACGCCGAGGCCATCGGACGCCTGATCTCGCTGGCGCTGCGCTCGGGCATCCCGATCACCGCCGTGCGGGACCAGTTGCGCGGCATCTCATGCGATCGTGCGGTGGGTGTCGGGCCCCACAAGGTGCTTTCCGCTCCCGACGCGATCGGCCAGGCGATCGAGCGCTACCTGCTAGAGAAGGAAGGCGTCCAGGAGGCACTTCCGTTGGGTGCGGTGGCGATGTCGTCGGACGGCGCCCAGGCTCAGCTCGCCGCCGCTACTGCGGAGAGCAAGACGTTTTTCGGAAGCTGCCCGGAGTGCAACGCGGGACAGCTGGCTTTTGTGGAGGGGTGTGTGAAGTGTCATATCTGCGGCTACTCCGAATGCGGTTAGCCTAGAACGCCGAGAATCGCGCAGCTCGGCGTTGCCCGGCGGCGCGGCTTCCTGCGGCGTACTTGTGTACGCCTCGGTCGCCTTGCCTTGGGCGCCTTGATCTGCACAATTCTCGACGCTCTACTCCCTTGGGTTGGGGCCGATCCCTTGGGTTGGGGCTGACCTTCCTTGCTACTCGTTCCTCTGGCTTTTCCTTTCTGTAACATTTGCGCGGGACGGCGATCGCTTCGACGCAGAGATAGATTGCTGGCCGGCCGATGTCCGGGAGCACGCGAGGTGCGTGGCGAAGGATGTGTTTGAAGGTGTGCCGGGTGGGATCGCGAGTCCCTAGAGGTGACCTCACGATGAGCCCCAGGCCCAGTCTCAAGAAGCTGGTCGACCGCCTTCTAGCCGCCTACGGCCCGCCCGAGCTACCGCCGCCGACCGATCCATTCGGCCTGATCCTGTGGGAGCAGGTCGGTTACCTGGCGGATGACGAGCGCCGGGGTAGCGCGTTCGAACAGTTGCGGGAGCGCGTTGGGCTGACGCCCCAAGCGATCTTGGCTGCCTCGTTTGACACGCTCGAGGAGGTCGCGGGCGCCGGCGGATCGGTCGCGGTGTCTGAGCGCGCGGAGCGCATGCGGTGGTCCGCGCAGACTGTGGTCGATGAGTGGGGCGGGGACCTCTCGCGTGCTCTCCGGCAGACTCCCGCCGAGGCCACCCGCGCGCTCAAGCGCTTCCCTATGATAGGCGAGCCCGGGGCGGACAAGATCCTGATGCTCACCCGGACACACGCCGTGCTGGCTTTGGACTCGAATGGACTGCGCGTGCTCCTGCGCCTCGGGTACGGCGAAGAGGGCAAGAGCTACGGGGCGACGTATCGGCTCGTGCGGGAGGCCCTGATTCTCGAGTGCCGGGAGGACCTCGACTGGCTGGCCAGGACCTACGGCCTCCTGCGCCTTCACGGGCAGCGGACCTGCAGGAGATCGGCTCCCAGGTGTGGCGAGTGTAGCCTGGCGGAGGACTGTCCGTCGGCGAGGTCCTAAAGCCGCCCTGGATCAGAGCGCCTTCCGCCTTCCCAGGTTCCCTTTTTGAGGTTGCCGCCGTAATCTTCCTGCCCACCCATTCTGTCACTTCTCGCGGAGGGAAGATCATGTCAGACTATGCGGATCCAAGCGTCATCGTCACCACGGACTGGGTATCCGAACACGCGGACGACCCCAACGTCTCCATCGTCGAGGTGAACGTCGATGTCGAGCTCTACGCCCAGGGGCACGTTCCGGGCGCCGTGGGATGGAGTTGGCGGACCCAACTCTGCGACACGGTGCGTCGCGACATTTTGTCGAAGGCGGACATCGAGGCTCTGCTCTCGAGCAGTGGCATCAGCCCCGACTCGACCATCGTGCTTTACGGCGACAGCAACAACTGGTTCGCGGCCTGGGCGTTCTGGCAGCTCAAGGTCTACGGACACTCAGACGTGCGCATGATGGACGGAGGGCGCAAGAAGTGGGAAGCGGAGGGGCGTCCGATGACGACGGACACACCGTCGATCACTCCTGCCACTTACACGGCGCAGGAGGCCAACAACGATCTGCGGGCGTTCCTAACCGAGGTGCAGGAGCAGGTTGCGGTGAGCGCGGTCGAGTTGGTCGACGTGCGTAGCCCGGCCGAGTACAGCGGCGAGATCCTGGCGCCTCCGGGGCTGCCCGAAACGTGCCAGCGCGGGGGCCACATCCCGGGGGCCTCGAACATCCCGTGGGGGATGGCAGTAAACGATGAGGATGGCACGTTCAAGACCAGGGACGAACTGGCCGACGTTTATGGACAGCGGGGCATCACGGGCGACAAGCCGATCATCGCGTATTGCCGGATCGGTGAGCGTAGCAGTCACAGCTGGTTCGTCCTCAAGTACCTGCTGGGGTACGACAACGTGAAGAACTACGATGGGTCTTGGACCGAGTGGGGCAACCTGGTCGGTGTGGACGTCGCAACGGGAGCGGGAGATCAGGCCCAATCCGTGGGAGCCTGAGCCTGCGCAACACGAAATGAACGCATCCCACAAAGGCGCAGAATCTCCGCTTCCGATTCGTTCCAAGGATCTGATGCGGCTTCTCTCCAGCAAAGTGGTGGGCCAGCGCCACGCGCTCGAATTCATCGTTCCGAGCATCCAACTCCACCAGTCGGGCTTGGCGCCGGAGGGGCGCCCGGTAGGGATCTTTCTCCTGCTGGGCCCCACCGGCACAGGGAAGACCAAGACGGTGGAGGCACTCGCCGAGGTTCTGCACGGCGACTCCAAGCGCATCGTCAAGGTCGACTGCGGTGAGTTTCAGAGTGAGCATGAGGTGTCAAAGCTCATCGGTGCGCCGCCTGGCTATGTCGGCCATACCGAGACCGAACCGGTCATCACCCAGAAGATTCTGGACGAGGCGCGCAGCGAAGACTGTGAGCTCGCGCTCGTCCTCTTCGACGAGATCGAGAAGGCTGCTACTTCACTTACGCAGCTTCTACTCGGTGTCTTGGACAAAGGCACGCTCCGGCTCGGCGACGGCTCGACCGTCAACTTCGACCAGTCGATCATCTTTCTGACGAGCAACCTCGGCGCGCGCGAGATGATGAAGGAGATCCACCCGACACTGGGCTTCGACACGCAGCCGCGCCGCGCCGGCGTGGATCTCGCGGAGCACCTGGAACGGGTCGGGATTCGCGCGGTGCAAAAGCACTTCTCGCCGGAGTTTGTGAATCGGATCGACGGCGTCATCACCTACCGTCCGTTGGACGCCGTATCCCTGGTGGCCATCCTGGACCATCACGTTGCCGAGCTGCAACGGCACGTGCACAACCGGCTCGGCCATCGGTCCTTCGAAATCGAGATCGAACCCGCAGCGCGATATTTCATGCTCGACAAAGGGACCAGCGTCGAGTACGGCGCGCGCGAGCTGAAGCGTACGATTCACCGCCACCTGACACAGCCCCTCGCGGCCATGGTCGCGAACGGAGAGATCGATCCGGGCGCAAAGGTGACGGTGAACCTCGGCGAGGAAGGTGAGGACCTGACGCTCGTGGCCGAGGGCGGTTCGCCGCTGCCCGTGGAGCATTGTTGCTCGGTGTTGGCCGTGGACGACAACAACACCTTGCTCGTCTGGATGGATCGTGTCCTCACCGAAGAGGGGTTCGAGGTCGCGACCGCGGCGTCGATAGACGAGGCGATGAAGAAAGTGAGCGAAGCCGCCCCGAACACAGTGATCCTCGACTATCTGCTGCCTGACGGAGACGGTGTGTCGCTGGCGGTAGACCTGCTCAAGCAGAATCCGGCGATGCGTGCCGTCGTCATGAGCGGCGCCGAGCTGGAGCAGGAGGACATCCTGCTCTGCCAGCGCTACGACATCCCCGTCTTGATCAAGCCGTTCGTGGCCGCCGAACTGTTGGCGGCGCTCGAGGCGAGCTCCCTCAAGGGCGAGCAACGTAAATCCGCGAGTAGCTGAGACCCTCTCCCAAGGTCCGCCCCGGGTCGCTTGACCCGGGCGGCCCGTCTCCCCAATCTGGTGGAATCTCCTGCCCGCCACCGCGCCATGGTTGCCGGGCGGGCTCTTCCTACCCCGTAGGAGGCACCATGCCAACGGTTTCCATGACGGTGAACGGCAAGCAGGTGTCCGCTGATGTAGAGGCGCGCACGCTGCTCGTCGAGTTCATCCGGGAGCATCTCGACTTGACCGGCACCCACGTGGGGTGTGATACCAGCCAGTGCGGCGCCTGCGTCGTGCACCTGGACGGCCGTTCCGTGAAGAGTTGCACCATGCTTGCGCTCGAGGCCGACGGCGCGGAGGTGACCACGATAGAGTCGCTGTCCAACGGCGTCGAACTGCATCCCATGCAGGCTGCCTTCAAGGAGCACCACGGCCTGCAGTGCGGATTCTGCACTCCTGGCGTAGTGATGAGCGTTTTGGACCTGGTCAGCCGTAATCCCGACCCGAGCGAGGCCGAGGTGCGCGATTGGCTGGAGGGCAACCTCTGCCGCTGCACCGGCTACCACAACATCATCAAGTCCGTGCAAGCGGGCGCCGCCGCGATGGGGGGTTGAGCCATGGCCAACGAGGGAATCGGAGCCGCCGTACGGCGCAAGGAAGACGCCCGTTTTCTCACGGGACGCGCAAACTACACCGACGACATCAACCGGCCCGGGCAGCTCTACATGGTCCTGGTGCGTTCGCCGGAGGCACACGCGGAGCTGGTCCGAATCGACACGGCGGCCGCTGAAGCGGCAGACGGCGTCGTGGCCGTCTTCACCGGTGCGGATCTTGAGGCGGACGGAGTGGGCGGTATTCCCTGTGCGTGGGCCGTGGACCACGAAGACGGCACACCCATGGCGGAACCAGTACACCCGGTCCTCGCGCAGGGCAGGGTGAGGCACGTGGGTGACCCGGTGGTGGCCGTCATCGCCGAGACGAAGGCGCAGGCCAGGGCCGCGGCGGGGCTCGTGGACGTGGAGTACCAGCCGGTACCCGCGATCGCAGACGTCGCCGGCGCCGTGGAGTCCGACGCGCCACAGATCTGGGACGAGGCGCCGGGCAACATCTGCTTCAAGTTCGGCATCGGCGATGCGGAGGCGGTGGACGCCGCCTTTGACGGTGCGGCGCACGTCGTAACCCTGGATCTCGTAAACAATCGACTGATTCCCAATGCGATCGAGCCGCGTGCGGCCATCGGCGAGTTCGAGCCGACCAGTGGGGAGTACACGCTCTACACGACGAGCCAGAATCCTCACGTGATCCGGCTTCTCATGGGGGCGTTCGTACTGCACATACCCGAACACAAGCTTCGGGTCATCGCTCCGGACGTGGGCGGCGCCTTCGGCTCCAAGATCTTCCACTACGCCGAAGAGGCACTGGTTACGTGGGCCTCCGGCAAACTGGCGCTTCCGGTCAAGTGGACCGCCGAGCGCTCCGAGTCGTTCATGTCCGACGCCCACGGCCGAGACCACGTTACGCACGCGGAGTTGGCCCTGGACGATGAGGGCATGTTCCTGGCACTGCGGACCAAGACGCTCGCAAACCTTGGCGCCTATATCTCGACCTTCGGCCCAGCGGTACCCACCTACATGCACGCTGTGCTGTTCGCCGGCTGCTACACCACGCCCGTGATCCGGGCAGTAGTACATGGGGTTTTCACCAACACGGTGCCGGTGGATGCCTACCGAGGCGCAGGGCGCCCGGAAGCCACCTTCATGCTGGAGCGGTTGGTGGACATCGCCGCCCGCAAGCTCGGCATGAGCCGTGTCGAGATCCGCAGGAAGAACTTCATCAAGGACTTCCCTTACCAGACACCGGTGGCCCTGGAATACGACAGCGGTGACTACGGCGGCACGCTGGATGTGGCGCTCGAGCTCGGGAGTTGGAACGACTTCGAGACGCGCCGTGAGGAGGCGCGGGCACGCGGAAAATTCAGAGGCATCGGCCTGTCGACCTTCATCGAAGCCTGTGGGGCGGCACCGTCCGCCCTTGCCGGCCAGCTCGGCGCCCGGGCCGGGCTTTTCGAGGTGGGGCAGGTGCGGGTCCACCCGACAGGCAGCGTGACCGTATTCACGGGCTCGCACAGCCACGGGCAGGGGCACGAAACGGCCTTCGCCCAGATCGTGTGCGAGGCGCTGGGCATGTCGGTCGACCAGGTGGATGTCGTGCATGGGGACACGGGTAGAGTCCCGTTCGGCATGGGCACCTATGGCTCACGGTCTTTGGCCGTCGGCGGCTCGGCGATTCAAAAGGCGCTGGAGAAGATCATCGCCAAGGGCAAGAAGATCGCGGCGCACATGATGGAGGCATCGGAAGGCGACGTCGAGTTCGCGGATGGCCAGTTCACGGTGGTGGGGACCGACAAGTCCACGACCTTCGGGGAGGTTGCTCTGACCGCCTATGTGCCCCACGACTACCCCGAGGGGCTCGAGCCGGGCCTCGACGAGACGGCGTTCTACGATCCAGTCAACTTCACCTACCCCGCAGGGGCCCACATCGCCGAAGTCGAGATCGATCCCGAAACGGGCGTCGTCGAGTTGGTGGCGCTGAGCGCCGCCGACGACGTGGGCCGGATCATCAACCCGATGATCGTGGAAGGGCAGATGCACGGAGGCATGGCCCAGGGTGTGGGTCAGGCCCTCCTTGAGGCATGCCGTTACGACGACGATGGGCAGCTCCTCACCGGCTCCTACATGAACTACACGATGCCGCGCGCGACGAACTTCCCGTTCTTCGCGACGGGCCACAACATCACACACTGCACGCATAATCCGTTGGGCGTGAAGGGCGTGGGGGAGGTCGGAGCCATTGGGGTTCCGGCCGCGGTGATCAACGCGGTAGTCGACGCACTCGCGCACCTGGGCGTGGAGCACGTAGACATGCCCGCGACGCCCGAGAAGGTGTGGCGCATCATCCAAGACGCAACGGCCTGAGGAGCGAATCAATGGAGAACTTCGAATTCCACGGGCCGAGTACCCTAGACCAGGCGCTGGCCGCGATGGGTGCAGCCGAAGACGGTAAGTTCATGGCCGGAGGGCAGAGCCTACTCCCCGTGATGAAGCTGGAGCTGGCCGCGCCCAGCGACGTGATCTCCCTGGCAGGGATCGAGGCGTTGCGCGGCATCGAGGCGGACGGTACTACGGTCACCATCGGGTCGGCCGTCACGCACGCCGAGGTGCATGAGTCTGAAGCGGTACGCCAAGCCATCCCAGCGCTGGCCGACATGGCAGGCGGCATCGGCGACCCGCAGGTCCGCAACCGCGGCACGATCGGCGGCGCGGTAGCGCATGCGGATCCGGCAGCGGACTATCCGGCGGCGCTCGTGGGTCTCGGCGCCACGGTCGTCACCGACCGCCGGGAGATCAGCGCGGAGGACTTCTTTCAAGGCATGTTCGACACGCCATTGGAAGACGACGAGATCATCACCGCCGTGCGCTTTCCCGTGCCCGAGAGGGCAGCGTATGCCAAGTTTGCCAACCAAGCGTCCGGCTACGCCATCGCCGGGGTGATGGTCGCCAGCGGCGATGCCGGTATCCGTGTGGCCGTCACGGGTGCGGGCTCCTGCGTGTTTCGCGTGACGGCGATGGAGGAAGCGCTCGCCGCGGATTTTTCGGCTGCGGCGCTCCAAGGCATCGCAGTGGACTCCGGCGACCTGATCTCAGAGCCTGACGCCAGCGCCGAGTACAGGGCTCATCTGGTGAGCGTCATGGCCAGGCGCGCCGTGGAGGCCTGCGGATAGCACCCGTCACGTCGGTGCCGAAGTCGGTCGAGGACGCGCTCGATCTGCTCGGAGGAGGCGACTACGTCGCCGACCGAGCCCTCGCCACGTCGGTCTTCTTAGCCCTGAAACTTCAGCGTCCGCTCCTGCTCGAAGGCGAGGCCGGCGTGGGCAAGACTGAAGTGGCCAAGGTGCTCGCCCACACGCTCGGGCGCAGGCTGATCAGGCTCCAATGCTACGAGGGCCTCGACGTGTCGTCGGCCGTGTACGAGTGGAACTACGCGCGGCAAATGATCGCGATCCGCGTCGCTGAAGCCACGGGACAGGCGGAGCGAGACCGCCTCGAAGCCGACATTTTTTCGAGTGATTACCTGATCGAGCGTCCGCTCTTGGCGGCCCTTCGCCCCCACTCAGCGGGCCCCCCCGTCCTGTTGATCGACGAGGTGGACCGATCCGACGAGCCCTTCGAGGCGTTTCTCCTGGAGGTGTTGTCGGACTGGCAGATCACGATCCCCGAGGTAGGAACCGTGGCGGCGGAGCACCCGCCGATCGTGGTGATCACCTCCAACCGCACGCGAGAGATTCACGACGCGCTCAAGCGACGCTGCTTCTATCATTGGATCGACTACCCCAGCGCCGAGCGTGAGCTGAAGATCCTCGAGGTCAGGGTGCCCGATGCCGCGGCGGGGCTCACGCGACAGGTCGTAGGGTTCGTCCAGAAGCTTCGAGAGACGGACCTCTTCAAGGTTGTACGTAGGTCCCGCGCCGCTCAATTTCGTGCCGCGGAAGCGCACGAATTTCGCGTAAACGGGATCAAAGACGTCCTGCGCGAAAACGACGGCGCCGGTCGCCGCCGCGTTTGCGCTCAAAGTGGTCTCGGAGGGCCTCCTCCTGCACGCGTCGTGCAACCACTTTGATCGACTCTACTTGCTGAGGAGCTTGGTCGTTGCTCAACTCCTCCACGTCCCCTATGTCGTTTCGATCGGATTTCTCGGTATCTTCGGCAGCGGCTTCACATGGAAAGGGCGGGAGTTGGCACGATGAACGGGGGGACTCTCGGTACAATCGGAGCGCGAATTACTTGCAGGTGGACCGACTCGATCATCGGATGTCTTCCGACGTCGGAGCGACAGATCTTCCTGACCATTGACGACGGTCCGACGGACCAGTCAGAAAGACTGGCCGACATTCTCCAACCGCATGGAGTTAACGCGACCTGGTTCCTGGTTGGAATATCGGCTGAGAGGA
>JADFRS010000198.1 GCA_022561145.1 Gemmatimonadota bacterium | reverse complement strand
ATGGTGCCGAGCCCAGGTGCTGATACGCAGTCGTCGTTGGCTAGGTAACCGTCGTCCAGGGCACGCTGCACATCACGGTACTTGGCCGTTGCTGCTCGAGCGGCCGCCACATCCTCAGCGAGCTCCTCGAGCTTGGAGCCGTAAGCGAACATGAGACGGAAGAGAACCGTGCACGGCTGGCGAAACTCGAAGCTCGACACGAGGCTGCCCGTCGGGATCTCGAAAGCGCCAGGGCGCTTCGCCAACACACGGGGAGTAGCGCTGAGACCATAGAGATCACAGCTCCCTTCAGTGGACGCATCTCCGAGGTGCTGGTAACCCCAGGACAGATGGTAGCGTCGGGCACCGCTCTCGCGCGCCTGGTCAAGGCCGAGCCCGTATGGGTCAAAGTAGCGCTTCGTCCGGAGGCTGCGGTGAGAGTGACCGAGCCAACGGGTCTCTACCTCAGGACTTCCGGCTCTGAAGAGCCGTTGTCGTTCTCGGCGAGCGAGGTGCGTCTGATCTCGCTATCGCCAGGTGTCGATTCAACAACCGGCACCGTCGGCGTTCTTCTCGAGGTACAGAGCAGCGTCGACGATCTACGCTTGTGGAGCGCAGTCGAGGTAGAGATTCTACTTGCAGGAAGCCGGCAAGGGATCGTGATTCCACTCTCGGCGATCGTCGACGACAGCGGCATCAGCGTCGTCTATGTGCAATCGTCTGGTGAGAGCTTCCTACGCAAGCAGGTCCAAGTCGTGGCACGTCAGGGATTCTCGGCGTTGGTCAAGGGACTCGCTCCCGGCGAGCGGTTGGTGACTCGAGGCGGAAACTCCATTCGCCGCGCCACACTCGTCGCGGCGGGGCCTGGAGAAGGCCATGTTCACTAGAACCACGCTGAGTGAAGGAGAGGTTAGATGCTGAACTCCCTCCTACGCGCTTCACTTCGGCTGGACGGATGAGGGGCCCTACTTCGGTGACCGGGGAGGTCGGATCGCCGACGTTGAGAGCCGTCGCCGCTTCTGCAAGCCGCTCGGCCAGATCGCGAGCGATGCTGCGATGGGCGAAGACGCGCTGAACCGATACGCAGACCTGCCCGGCGTGGTAGAACCCACCCTTGGCTATGAGCGGGAGCATGTAGTCGAGGTCGGCGTCCGCGGCCACGAGGACGGGCGCCGCGCCTCCGTGTTCCAAGGCACAGCGAGTGCCGGGAGCGAGCTTGGAGCGCAACATCCACCCTACTCGAGCGCTGCCGATGAAGCTGAAGAAGCCCACCCTTCGATCCGTGGCCAATGATCCGGCGACGTCCAGATCGGTGGTCACGAGGCCCTGGCACCACTCCTCCGGGAGACCCGCCTCGCGGAGAATTCCGACGAAGCGCATCCCCGACAGGGGCGTGGCCTCCGCCGGTTTGACTATGCACGGACACCCGGTCGCGACGGCGGGCCCGACCTGGTGGACGATCAGGTTCAACGGATGGTTGAAGGCGCTGAAGGCGACCACCACGCCAATGGGCTCGTGGCGGGTGAACGCCAATCGGTTGGCCGACGCGGCGTTGAGCCTCATCGGGATCTCTTCGCCGTGCTTGGTGCGCAGGAATTCTACGCACTCGTGCACGCCGTCGATGGCCCGATCCACCTCGACACGCGAGTCGATCAGCGGCTTTCCGCCCTCGCGGGCGGCTTCAACCGCCAGCTCCTCCCGTCGCTCCTGCATGATGGCGGCGGCTCGCCTCAGGATCTCGATCCGGCGGGCCGCGCTGAGCCAAGCGTCCCTATCGCGAAAGAGTCGGTAGGCCGTGTCTAGCGCCTTCTCCACGACCTGCGGTCCTCCGCGCTCCACGGTAGCGATGAGGCTTCGATCGTAGGGCGCATGGACGTCCATGAGGTCGCCGTCCGGTGTCGCGCCCGGAACCATGAGTGGGAACCGCTCAGGCATTCTTGTACCTCCGGTTTTTCGACCGCCCCCGCCGCCCTACATGGGACAGACCAGATTCCCCAGCTTCTCTGTCAGCTTCATGTTCTCTGAGTAATCCACAGGGCAGTCGATGATCACGACCGTGTCGTCGGCGATGGCCTGCTTCAGCGTCGGCACCAACTCGTCGGCGCTTTCCACCCGGTAGCCCTTGGCCCCGAAGCTCTCCGCGAACATCACGAAGTCGGGATTGTTGAAGTCGATGTGGCTGGCGCGTCCGAATTGGCGCAGCTGATGCCAGCGGATCAGACCGTACTCGCTGTCGTTCCAGATGAGGATGATGATGGGGGTCTCTATACGGAGCGCGGTCTCGATCTCCTGGCAATTCATCAGGAATCCGGCATCGCCCGTGATCGTTACCGCCGTACGCTCCGGATGGACCAGCTTCGCGGCGATGGCCCCGGGCACGCCGATCCCCATCGAGGCGAAGCCGTTCGAGATGATGCAGGTGTTGGGGCGCTCGGCCTCGTAGAGCCGGGCGGTCCACATCTTGTGAGCGCCCACGTCGCTGATGACGATGTCCTCCGGTTCGAGCACCTGGCGGAGGTCCCAGAGGATACGCTGGGGCACCATGGGGAACGCCGGGTTGTTCGCATGCTCGGAATGCTCCTGGAGGAGGATGTCCCGCAGCGCTCCAAGCTTAGGTTCGTCCTGAGGCTGCGCCACCTCAGCGATCCGCTGGAGTGACTCACCGATGTCGCCGATGACTCCGGCCGCCAGAATGTAGTGCTCATCCACCTCGGCCGGCGTCTCGTCTATGTGTAGGATCTGGGCGTGTTTCTCGGGATGCCACAGATAGGGATGGTACTCGACCATGTCGTAGCCTACGCAGATGATCACGTCTGCGCGGTCGAATCCGCAGCTGACGTAGTCGTGGGCTTGTAAGCCTACGGTCCCGAGGCTGAGGGGGTGTGAGAACGGTATCGCGCCCTTGGCCATGAAGGTGGTCGCGACGGAGATCTGGAGCCTCTCCGCGAACGCCTGAAGCTGCGCAGCGCCACCGGAGCGGATGACGCCGTTCCCCGCCATGATGATCGGGTGCTTCGCGCTCGAGATGATCTCAGCGGCCTGCTCGATCTTGGCCTCAGTGGCGTGAGGAGTTTCGGCCGCCTGCACCTTGAGCGGCTCCTTTCCTTCTACGTCGGAGCCGGCGACGTTTTCGGGAAAGGAGATGAAGCTGACGCCTGGCTTCTCCGCGATCGCCTGCTTGAACGCCTTGCGAACCACCTCCGGAATGGTCTCCGGCTCCTTGATCTGCGTGGTGTACTTAGATATGGGAGCGAATAGGCTAACCAGATCGAGGTACTGGTGGCTCTCCTTGTGCATCCGCGTCGTGGCCGCCTGGCCCGCGATGGCCACGACAGGCGCCCGGTCCATGTTCGCGTCCGCTACGCCGGTCACCAGATTCGTAGCGCCGGGACCGAGGGTCGACATGCAGACCCCCGCCCTACCCGTCAGCCGTCCGTACACGTCGGCCATGAAGGCCGCGCCCTGTTCGTGCCGCGTCGTGATGAAGCGGATCGGGCTGTCGAGCAGGACGTCCATCATATCGACATTCTCTTCGCCCGGTATGCCGAAGATGTAGTCTATATTTTCGTTCTCGAGGCACCGGACAAAGAGTTCAGCAGCTTTCATGTGTGGCACTATCTTTCATGTGTCGCCCCATTTCTGAAGGTGGTCACACGGTGGTCACCACCGCACTCGGCCTCCGCCACAAGCCGTCGACAGGTTCCTTGAATATCCCGGTTCTGACAGTGCGTCCCTTGCCGTCGATATCCTTCGGGAGTGAGACATTCACTGACAGAAGCTTGATCGCCCGGGTGCTCCAGCACGTCCCTCAACCTTCAAATCCACATCGCGTCACTGTGTCGCGTTCATCGGCGACGCCCGACATGATGTGGGCTGACCGAGAGGAACCGCAACATCCGCCCCTTCCGACGACTCGGTCGACGCGTGTGACACGCGCGTCAGCCGGGTGTGGTGCTCGTCGCCGAGCCAGACAGGAGGGTGAACACCGCCTGGGCGACGCCCCGCGGATGCAACTCTCCCAGAAAGGCGAGGAGGCGGTTCAGCAGTCCGGGAATCACTGTGGTCCGGCCCGCCATCGTCCCGACGTAGGCGGCATGTGCGATCCGTTCCGGTGACGCCTTGGGGAGCCACCGGTACGCCCGCACATCTCCCACTCCGGAACGGCTGACGAAGTCTGTATCCGTCGGGCCGGGGGCGAGAGCGGTCTCCAAGACGCCTGTCCCCCGCAGTTCTATGGCGAGGCCCCTCGTGAAGGAGAGAACGTAGGCCTTCGACGCCACGTACGTGGTCCAGTTGGGCCCGCCCTGGAAGTAGGCCACCAGCGACGCCACGTTCAGGATCCGGCCCCGGCCACGGGACAGCATGTCCGGCAGGAGCCGTCGGGTCAGGCCAGTCAGTCCCAGCACGTTCAGTTGCAGCAGTCGCTGGAGCCGCTCCGGGTCGCTGTCCACGAGGGGCGCATGGTCGCCGATCCCCGCGTTGTTCACGAGAACGTCTACGGTGATCCCGGCGTCCTCGAGTCCGCGTACCAGCCGTTCGACCTCCTCGGGATCGGCGATGTCCGCGGTGCGCGTCTCGACGCGCACACCCGTCTCGATTGCCAGCCGGGAGGCCGCCCGTTCGAGGGCCGCCTCCTCCCGTGCCACCAGGACCAGATCGTGGCCGTTACGCGCGAACTCTTTCGCCAGCGCCAGGCCGATGCCCCTCGATCCGCCGGTCACCAGAACCGTGCCCAGGTCCGTCGCCCGGCTACCCATGGCTCGCCACCCCGAAGGCGTCGATGTTCTCGCGAATGAACTCCGGCAGCGACTGCGGGGGCTGCCCGCCGATGCGCTCCACAGCGTCCGTCTCGGCGCTGAAGATCCCGTTCTGGTGGTCCAAGGCGACGGCTTTGAGGTGCGTCACGAGGAACTCGTTCATCCCGTTCGCTTCCGAAATGACCTCTCCCCACGCGTCCACCGGGAGATCCACGTACTCCACGGTCGTGCCCAGCTCCTCGCTGAGCACCGAGGCCATCTCGGCGACCGTCAGGTTCTTCGGTCCCGTGAGGACGTAACGCTCGCCGACGTGCGGTTCGGGGTCCATGAGCAATCCGACCACGACACGGGCGATATCGCTGGCCGCCACGGGGGCGTGGCGCTCGTCACCGTAGGGGAGGTACAGCTTGCCCTGGGTGGCGATGGTCTGGGCACCGAGGATGTGGAGCATCTCGGCGAAGAAGGTCGGCCGGATGTGGATCGCACCCACATCGGCCCAGTCCAGGATCCGCTCGGAGAGCCAGTGATGACGCGCCAGGGGACTGTCCGAGTACTCACGGGCGGAGATCTGGGACATGTTCACGAACCCGCGGATCCCGGCGTCCTGCGCGGCGGTCGCGGCAATCGCGGTCGCCTCGATGAGCCGACCGCCCTGTGGGGGATAGACGAAATACGTGCGCTCGGCGCCCTCCATGGCGTCCCGCATGGAGCGCAGGTCGTGGAAGTCCGCCACGACCGCCTCGGCGCCCAGCGACTCCAACTCATCGGCCCGCTCGTCGCGCTTCCTCACGGTCGCCCTTACCGGATACCCGCGGTCCAGCAGCTGACGAACCACGGCGCTTCCGGTCTTGCCTGTCGCTCCGGTAACGAGAATCAGAGACTTTGACATGATGTCCTCCTTTGGGATGTATATACAACTATTATGAAAGAAAAATTACTGCGCCCAAGCGGTGCGTTCCCGAATCGCGGCAGCCAACTGGTGAATCGCTTCCACCCCACTGGACCCGAGGATCTCGCGGGCGCGGCGTTGAGCTTCACGCCACATGGGCTCCGCCTCCTCGAGGACCCGCCGGCCCGCCTTCGTGATTCGGAGTTCCTGAGAGCGCGCGGACTCGCCGGGACTGATCTCCAACCACGCGTTCCGCTTCATGCGTTCCACGGTGCGGCTCATCGTCGACTTCTCGATGTTGAGCCGCCGGGCTACCTCTCCGGGGGAGATCGGACCGCGACGCACCACGACGGCGAGAATGTTCAGTTGGCCGGCTGTGACCCCTACGGGCCGAAGCGCGTCGTCGTAGATCCCCGTCACGGTGCGGCCGATGAGACGGCTTCGCATCGCCAGGCACTCGGCGGCCATGTCGGCGGCGGCTTCTTCAGCTCGGCGTGTTGGTTTGGTCATTTCGTCCGTCCGCTCTCGGCGTCGACAGGTGGTGCGTTGCCATTCTCCGTGCCGCTGTCAGTTGTATATACATCACAACGAGAATTGTGTCAAACTTATCCGGGAGAGGTGGTCCGGGGATCGAGGGGGAGAGAGCCTATCGTTCCTCGATCGAGAGATTCACCAGCTGGCGGAATCGATCCAGGGGGTTCCGCCCTCGCGGGGTCTGGGTGAACACCAGCCCGATGATCTGGCGCTCGGGATCGACCCACGCGTTCGTGCCATCCGAGCCGCCGTGGCGGTAGGTGCCGTCCGCCAGGCGCCAACCGTATCCGTAGTACGACGACTCGCTGCCTTCGCCCGCGATGTGGATCTTCGGCGACGTCATGAGCTCGACGGTCTCGGGCTGAAGATATCGGACGCCGTCGTAGACCCCACGGTTCAGAAACATTTGACAGAAGATCGCGTAATCCCACGCCGTCGAGATCATCCCGCCGGACGCCCGGGCGAAGGGATATGCCACGGGACCGCCTGGAGTCCCACCCTGCAGCCACTCGCCGTCGTTGCCGCGCCGGTAGTAGACGGCGCCCAAGCGGTCGAGCTTCCCGTCGACCTCGTGCCCCTCTCGGTGGTTGTAGCTGTCCGCCATCCC
>JADFRS010000197.1 GCA_022561145.1 Gemmatimonadota bacterium | reverse complement strand
CGTGGGGGTCGCGATGTGTGCTCCCCACTTCGCTCAGGGATCGCTTTCCCTTCCTTCCTTTTCCCGGCCGCGATCCAATGTCGCTGCGTGGGAAGCGCACACCGCGACCCCACCTTTGTTGGCCCTCGAGCGTGTCTTTTTCTGCCAAATTCGTCGCGAGGGCACAATTGCTGTCACCATTAACGGACAGTTCGGTCGAAATGGCAGGGAGCGATCAGCACGTCGGTTTCCTTTTCTACGAGCGCATCGTGTTGATGTAGAGGCGGTTGCACGAATCGCGACGACTTGCGGGCTCCCTTCGTGACTCGAACGGCACGGGGCTTGCTTTAGACTGGGCGTGGCATGGGGCCGCTGATACGAGACAAGGGAGTGGGTCGATGATTTATTCACGCAACCAACTGAAGCTGGGAGACCGCGTCGGGCTGTTCGGCCCGTCCGTTGTTGTCGTCTTGGCTCTGATTGCCATCGTAATGTTGGTGCGCGACGCGATGGGCTAGATAGATCGGTGGGGTTCCTGTACTGACCGCCACCCAACAGAAGCGCCACTAGATGAGGCCGGTCCGCTGATGCGGACCGGCCTTGAATCGTTTCGGGGGGTAGCCAAAGGGCTAGGCGCGGAATGATATGATGTCTCCCGCATACAAAAAAAACGAGTGACGATAGGTGCAAGCACCTACCGCCACTCTTGGCACGCCGCCCCAAGGGCGTGAGGAGACCTCGGGCACGGGCACCAAGCCGGGTTTGCCGATGTGACTGACGTCCCCGGCCCTTGTCTAGGTCGTCACTTGACTGTCCAGGCGTAAGACCATCTCCGGCGGCACTTCAGCGAGCGACACACCACCGCGGGGGATCACTCTCGTGCATGTGCCGTCCAGATAGATGGGATAGGCCCAGTGCTGGTATTGGATGACCTGGATAAGCTCTGGCTCATTCGGGTCTTTCGGTGGGGGCACGGGCTGAGTCATGGCACGCCAGACCCGA
Organism: Gemmatimonadota bacterium; assembly: GCA_022561145.1. Lineage (GTDB taxonomy): Bacteria > Gemmatimonadota > Gemmatimonadetes > Longimicrobiales > Gaopeijiaceae > JACZXQ01. The sequence continues at coordinate 5,794 of JADFRS010000197.1, read as the reverse complement.
TCCATGAGGGTCATGCGTTCCGAAACGGAGTCCGCCCACATCGCGAGCCTGACACGCGTGCGCTCGTCGAGCCTGAGGGGGCGGAAGATGCGGCGATGACCGGGGAAGCTGTGGGACAGAAGGTAGGAGAGAGCTTCAGCTTCAGGCAGGGGTTCGACCGCGTGGTCGTGGTCCCCGGGTGTCCGGACCCTCCGCCCGTCACTCAAATCGATATATCCATCGGCCGCTACGCGCATCAGGGCCTCCTGCGTCTTTCTAGATTGAGAGCGTTACCGTCGGCGCTGGTCATAGCGGCAGTTCAAGTCCCGTGCCGACGTGCCTAGATGGTTTCAAGGTCTTGGGACAGGCCCGTAACGTGTTGACACAGAACGAGTTGTCAGGGCAAGCGTGATCTCGGAGCCGAGTTGCACCGACCTTGGAGCGGAGATCCTGTTCCCCCTGGGGCAAACTTTGCAGAGCTTGGGGCCATGCCGACGAGAAACGATCCGGGGCCACTCGACGAACTGGGGGCGCACGTTTCGGCCGGGGGAGGCGTGCACAACGCCCCTGCGCGTGCCGCGGAGATCGGCGCTTCAAGCCTCCAGATCTTCACCAAGCAGCCCAGTCGCTGGGCAGAGCCCAAGATCGAGCCCGGAACCATCGCGGCGTTCAACGCGGCACGCGAAGAGCACGGAATCCGGGTCGCCGTAGCCCATGACTCATACTTGATCAACCTATCCTCGCCGGATCGGCGATTGTGGCGCATGTCCCAGCGTTGTTTTCAGGGGGAGCTCGAACGGTGCTGTGCGCTGGGGCTCGACTTCGTGGTCACCCACCCCGGCAACGCGACCGACGGGGACCTCGAGGCGGGCCTGGAGCGTAACGCGGCCGGGGTGACGGAGTCGCTCGAGGCGATCGAGGGCCCGACCCGCGTACTGCTCGAGCTGACCGCCGGCACCGGCACGACTGTCGGCGCGACGTTCGAGAACCTCCGGTCGATCCTCGAGCAGATCCCGGAGGAGCAGCGTCATCGGGTGGGTGTCTGTTTCGACACGTGCCACGCCTATTCGGCAGGCTACGATCTGGTAGGCGACTACGACGAGGTGTGGACGACGTTCGACGAGATCATCGGACTGGACCGGCTGGGGCTGATCCACCTCAACGACTCCAAGCACCCGTTCGATTCCCGCAAGGACCGCCACGAAACCATCGGGAAAGGGACGCTCGGCGCCGAGCCGTTCCGTCGGCTCATGCTCGACGGGCGCCTGGCGAATGTGCCGAAGGTGTTGGAGACCCCAAAGGGGGAGGACGGCGTGGCCGCGGACATCGCGAACCTGGAGCTGTTGAGGAGCTTCCGGACTCCCTAGGCGTGTGGGCTCAGGATGTCGCTCCGTCCCCGCCCAGACTCCGCACTACGATCTTCTCGTGGGGGCGAACGCCGAGTAGTGGCCGCAGCGCCACTGAGACCAGGAGCACGGCCCCGAACACGCACACGAGGAGCGGGCCCGTCGGGAGGTCCCATACGAAGGAAGCGCCGATGCCTGCCACGATCGCGAAGGTCCCCGCCCCCCAGGCGATGAAGAGCGCCTTCATGAAGCGGTTCGTGTACAGGAACGCGATCACGGCCGGAATCACCAGCGAACTGAAGACCATCAGCACGCCCGCGACCTCGACCGCGAATGAGATCACGACGCCGAGCGACACATAGAACAGGAAGTCCCAGAGCTTCACGCGGTCCGCGTGGTCCGAGTGGAACGATGCTCGGAGCAGCTGTTTCCGAAACACGAAGTGGAAGGCGCCGACGCCGACGTACACCGCTGCCATCCGCGCGATCGTCGGCCAGTCGACCCAGATGAGTGTACCGGTCAGCGTCTCCCGGACGTGTTCGGCACCCTCAGCGCTCAGCCCGGCGAGCAGAATCACCGCGGCCGACGCGACGACGAAGGTGATCCCGATGATAGACTCCTGAGGTACCGGCGAGTTCTCCATCCTCGTGAAGGAGAAGATCAGCGCGCCGACGAGCGTGAAAGCGAGGGCGAACAGCAGCGAGGTGGTCGTACCCATCTCGATGCCCATCAGAAGGGCCACGGTCGTGCCGAGCGCCGCGATCTGCGCGAATGCCAGGTCCACGAAGATCACCTCACGGGCGATCACGTGGAGCCCGAGGTAGGCATGGATCGAGAGGATCACGAGTGCCGCCACGATGGCCGGAATCATCAAGTCGAGCATCTCTGTACCGGCCAGGGATCAGTTGCCGGCGAATGCCTGGGCGAGCCCGTCCACCCAGGTATCCACGAGGGAGAAGTAGTCGTCTACGCCCGGCATGGCGCCGGTGGACATCGGTACGCGGACGACGGTCGCACCCCCGCGCTCCGCGACCATCGACACCTTGCGTTCGTCGAAGTACGACGCGGCCAGGAGCACCTGTAGCCCCTCACCCCTCATCCGCTCGATGAGTCGGCTCACGTGCCTCGGCGTCGGCGGAATGCCGGGCTTGGCTTCGACGTACTCTGCGCAGGTGACACCGAAGCGGTCTTCCAGGTAAGCCCAGTTCTTGTGATAGCAAATCAACTGGCCGCCCCGGAACGGCTCTGCGAGTCCGAGCCATCCTCCCAGCTCCTCGATCAGGGACTTGCCCTCGAATTCGTTCGTCTCGAGGAAGTCGTGGAGCGTGCCGCCGTTCGCCATCTGCTCCAGTGTCTCTCCCCCGAGCAAGTCGACCAGGCGGTCGCCGAAGAGGCGGCGGTGGATCTTGTCGGCGAAGCTCGCGAGCCCAGCGTCGAACCGCCCGGCCCGATCCGGCGCCACGCGCTTCAGCCCGGTGGTGATGTTTCGCGCGACCTGGAGCGCGCGGAGCGGGTCGGTCGTGATGTGCGGGTTCCCGAAGGCGTGCACGTCTCCCGCACTCCGGTCCGCCGCGACGGGGATGTCGAGGAGCTTGATCCCCGTGTACGCGGTGACGTAGCCCCTACCTCCCTCGAGGACATCTGTGTTGTGCGCGCGATCCAGGAGCGCGGGCACCCACAGCTCGAGATCCAGCCCGGTCGTGACGAACATGTCGGCGCGCCGCAGGCTCAGCGCGAAGCTTGGCTTTGGGCGCACGAAATGAGCGTCTTCGTTGGGGTGCGCGATCGAAGTGACCTCGACTTCATCGCCCGCGATCTCCCGCACCAGGGAGGCGTAGACGGGCAGGGTCGCGACGACCTTCAGGGGTGCGCGCAGCTGGACGGGGTCGCCTGAGGGCCCGGTGCCGAATAGAACCAGCACACTCAGTAGGACAGTCTTGATCGTCATCGTATTCTCCCAGACCGGCGTCGAAGCCGATCGTTATCGTGCCTAGTAGCTCTCGTGCTTGTGAGGGCCCATCGCGAAGGTCACCTGAAGCAGCAGACGTCCCTCCTGAGAGTCCATGAAGCTCCTACCCATGAGATCGTACTCCATGCGGAGACGGACGAACTCGCTTTGCCACCATGTGAGTGTGGGTGAGAACAGCCATGCCGACTGATCCGTGTCCTGGGGGTTCTCGGTCCAGTCGAAGCGGGCGCCGGCGAGCCAACTCTGATTCAGCCGTATCTCCGAGATGCTCCAGAGACCGGTCGCGCGGCCACCCGAAATCCGAGGGTCGTGAGGGTCGTCCACCTGCGGCTGGATATCATCCCGAGCGGCGACGAGGCCGTCCAATACCATGACGCCGCCTCGCAACGTGAATCCGCGGTACTTGGAACGGGCCGGGGGTCTCCACGTGAGTGCGGCCTCGGCGGCGTATAAAGTGCGGTCCGCCGTGACGGTTTCGTCCTCGTAGCCGCCCGAAACCCAGTTCAGGGAGAGGTCCAGGTCGGTCGACTCGGAAAAGTTCCAGAAGGCGTTGAAGTTCCCGAGGACCGAGACCCCGCTCGCCTGGCCATAGAGACTCTCGGTTTCCTTGCGCGCAATCTCCCACGTCGTCTCATACGTGCCCGATCCACCGCCGATGGGGAGCAGCCAATGAAGGGACACCCCCGTCGCCCCCAACGGTTCGTGTCCCAGGAACGCGATGTGGGGAAGCGAACGCGATTGGAGGGGGAGCGCGTGCTGATGCCAACGGTTCAGTTGGCCGAGCTGCTGAAAGAACCGGCCCATTTTGAGGCCGAAGCCCCCGGGCAGTCCTACCCACTCCACGTACCCCTCTTCGGGGACGAGGCTGCTTGTTTCTTCCTCCTCTTCGCCCGTTTCGAAGGGCGTGAGCTCTCCTCCTGGTTGATCGCGCACGAGGAAGATCTTCGCGCGCGAGAAGGGGTCGAGATTCGACACGATGGCGATCTCGAACGCCCTCATGAAGAAGTTGTCTTCTCCTCTCGCGTCCTTGTTCAGGTGCACGAACCCGTCGGTGTTCACGCTGATCTCGGGATTGAACAGCTGCAGCGACCGCTGACGCCCGACGAAGTCCTGTTCCTCGGGCTCGGTGGTTGGTGCTGGCGCTCCACTGGCCGCCGCGGCGGCCTGGGCGGCGGCTCGAAGCTGGGCGAGCGCGTCCTCAGCTTCTTCGGGCTCCTCCGCGTCACGAATGCGGGCGACTTCCAGGCTGAGGCTGTCCACCAACGCAGCCAGCCGCGCCAGCTCCAACCTCAACGAGTCGGTCGCTTCCTGCGCGACCGCGGGTTCCGGCTGCGCGAGGGTGGGGGCGATCGTCAGGAGTACGCCCCACACCACGTGGCGGGCTCCCTTCCAACGGGTGTTCACGATTGTAGTGCTCTCCCTATCCCTGGATACTGACGAGTACGAGACCGGTCGGTCGCGTACGGGCGGCCGCGGTGCGGCCTGGTGCGGCTCGTCAGGCCAAGGGGGGAGCGCGCGAGGGATGTCCGTATGTGAAAATGGCGTGGACTGAAGCCGGCGCTTCTATGGGCGCGGTCACACCGAAGACCTCTTGAGCATGGTCGACCAGCGTGGGTGCCGCGGCAAGAGAGAGGTTCGCTCCGACCTGAGTACAGACGGTGTGGTCGTGCGGACGTGGGCAGCGGGCCGGATCGTGCTCGCTCTCGATCGCGGGCTCGTGCGCGAATTCGGCGCGCTCGAGCGCTGGAACGGCGACGCTGAGTGTGAGCAGCAGCGCCGAGAGCCAGACCGAGATGGTCTTCCGGATCACCTTGCCTCTCGCTTCATAGGACGTTCAGGCTTAACACGGGCCCCTGCACATGTCAATGAAATCCGCGACCCGTCCTTCTCAACACCGTCTACCCTGGAGGGCTGCCCGACGTTGCACGCCGCGGGCTCGATGCAAGCGGCGCTGGTCCTGTCCTCCAGCGCTCTCTATATTTCTGTTGCGCATCGGGGGGCATATGAATTGAGCCAACGCACCGAAGCCGGGACTGACTCTCGAGTCGGCCGCTAGGCCCCCCAAGAGGGGAAAGCGAAGTACCCGAGGAGGTCGCCAGTAGTTATCCCGGGCTTCAATCCTCCCCCTCCGATGTGCACGAGAGGGCCGGCGTCTAACCGCTCCCGAGCGGCCAAGGCGTCGGCCCTCTCGCTCCTTCGGCATCAGCGGACGCTAGAAGGGTGATCGGAAAGGGGGGTGGGCCGCGCACATGGTGCTTGCGCGCGTTCAGACAAGGAACGACGAGGAGTCGTAGCCGAGCGGGCACCGCCGCCGAAGGCGGTGGTCCGACGAGGAGAGACGCGGGATCAACCGCGCAACCGCCATGTGCCCAACACCAAACGTGACAATACCTTACAAGCCTGTGGGTTGCGGTGGCACGGCCCCATCTCCGTCGTTGGAGCTCCTAGCAGTAGCGACGGCTATGGCGTCGTCGCCCCGCGACCCGCGCCTTGCGCGGGT
>JADFRS010000041.1:23851-28904 GCA_022561145.1 Gemmatimonadota bacterium | reverse complement strand
CTCATCGCGCTCCGCGGGCTCCAGGCCCTCGAGCAGCTCCTCCTCCACCGCGTCCATCACCTGGGAGGCCCTGTCGATCATGGCGAGGCCCCGCTTCGAGACCTCCACGATGTGGCGGCGGCGATCCTCCGGATCGCGTCGCCTCATGGCGAGGCCGCGCTTTCCAGCTGAAGCCCTCAGGAAGGTCGCGCCGCGGATCGGCAACCGTGCGGCGGCAAGTAGAATGTGGATGCCCTTGCTCGGAATCAATGGGTGCCGGACGGGGAGCCCGCTGCTCTCCAGCACGGACTCGGCCCAGCATCCCGTGGCGTTGACCACCAAACGCGCGTCGATGTCGGTGCGGGTGCCGGTCAGGCTATCCTCCACCGTGGCACCCGTCACACGTCCGTCCTCCAAGCTCAACTCCACCAGCCGCGTCCAATTGGCTACCGCCGCACCGTGTAGCGCGGCGGAGAGAGCATTCTCCATCGTAAGGCGGGCGTCGTCCGTCATGTATTCCAGATACCCAACCCCACCCTTGAGAGGATCACGGAGGCCCGGCAGTCGCTCGCGCACCTCGTCCGGCGTGAGGTTCTCATGCTTCTCTTCGTCATTCACGTCCGCCAGGAAGTCGAACACCGTCAGGCCGGCCCGCACTTTGATCAGGCTTTCGCCCTCGAACACCGGGTAGAGGAAGGGAAGGGGGTGGACCAAATGCGGTGCGATCCGTTTGAGCACCGCTCGCTCGCGGGCGGACTCGCGGACCAGCAGAAACTGCCCGTACTCGAGGTAGCGCAACCCGCCGTGCACGATCTTCGAGGATCGGCTCGACGTGCCCGAGGCGAAGTCCGCCTTCTCCACCAACGCCACGGACCAGCCACGCAGCGCTGCACTCCGAGCGACGCCGGCGCCGGTGATTCCGCCGCCGACGACGAGCAGGTCGAACGTCTCGCTTCCGAGACGCTCCAGCGCCCGAGCCCTACCCGCCGGGCTGAACGGGTGGGCGTCCAGCGCCACGATCATGCGCTGGAGCGACTCCAGTCCATCAGCAGTTCGACCTCGTCGGTCGTGAACCGGGTAACCCCGGCCGATCGTAGGGCGCTGGCTTCATCGGGGGTGTTCACCGTCCACACGGCCACGTCGGTTCCCTGGGAGCGTGCTCTGGCTGCGAGTCCCGGGTCGTCGAGCACCAGCCTGTGGTCGAAGTCGATGATCGAGCCCGGGCGAGCCTGGCAGCGCTCGAGAGCTTCGGGCAACTGTTCGGGATCCGTGACGATATAGCCCAAGGAGACCGCATCGTCCTGTCGGCTGATACGATCCAGCGCAGTCCAGTCCATGCCGATGAACGTGGTCTGTCGGAGCATGTCCCCGTCGATGACGATGCGGGCCATGCGATCGAGGTCCTCCAGCTCGCGGTATCCTTTCACCTCGGGGTAGATGCGATCGACCCGTCCTCTCACACAGTCGAGCGCCTGCGCCAGGGACGGCAGCTTCTCCCCCTCGAAGTCGGCGCTGAACCATTTGCCGGCGTCCAGCGCTTGCAGTTGGCCGAACGTGCGTCGTCTCACCGGGCCGACACCATTTGTCGTTCTGCCGAGATTGACGTCGTGAAACAGAACAGGGGTGCCGCACGCAGCGACTTGTAGATCGAACTCGATAGATCGAGCTCCGGCGTCGAGCGCAGCCTCGATCGCTCCCAACGTGTTTTCCGGGGCGCGGGAACCGTAGCCGCGATGGGCTATGATCTCAGGCGTCTCCGCGGTATGGTCGAACATCGATGCACTCCGGGACCGGGTGGATCGCCGAATCTCGGATTGCTTGGTGCCCGCGGCAACCCGGTGGTATCAGTTGGCGGTCACGGCGTCGAAGGGATTGTCGTGTTTGTGGATGTAGAACATGTAGTAGAGCAGGAGCGTCGACGGCTCCGCAAAGTCGGATACGGGCGGGCCGTCACCCTCGATGTAGGTCACGGACAGGGCCGGACCCTCCGCGTCCATGTCCCGGCCGTAGAGCCACACCCAAACCCGTTCGGCGCGGCCCTGCACGGACCTCGCCCACGTCTCGCCAATGCGCCGAAGGGCCGATCGTGGGACGTGACCGTCCAACCGGACCTTGAGTCCGATACGGTCCTCGTCCATGACTTCGCTGATGAGTTCGGTACGCATGCTTCAAGGGTCGGTACCGGACCGATGGGGCTTTAGTGCTCGAGGCGGAAACTGGCGTTTCGCGCCGCCTAGTCTTGCTTCTGATCGACGGCTTGGGGATCTGTAGGGGTCGGGCCGGACTGGAGCTGTTGATGGAAGTCGGTGACGTCGACCAGGCGCTTCACATTCGATTCGATCGACTCGATCTGGCTCTCCATCAAGGCCATGCGTCGTTCGAGAATGGAAATGGTCTCGTTGGTTGACTTGCCCTCGAAGAGGCGGCTGAACGCCTCCACCGTCGGTTTGAGCGCGAAACGGGCGGTGATCCCGATCACTGGAATCAGGACGACGGAAATCCCCATGATCACCGCTATGATCTCGGTGAGATTGATAGGGTCGATCGCACCCTGGAAGAGAAACATCGAAATCGGCATCGGAACTCCAGTGAGGGCCCCTGTCGTAATGAATATCGAATGGTGTGCCACGGTGGCGAGGGGCGCAAGCCGCGCATGGCCAGGAGGTTGTGCCGGTATTCCAACCCCCGCAGCCCTGGTGTTGTCCAAGGGTTCGAGCAGCAACGACCCGAGCCGGCAGTGAGCTCTGACGAATTTGGCCATCAGCGCGATGACGCTTGAGCGGCAAGACGTAGATCTGGCCGTTCGGGGAGACGCGAGTGCTTTCGAGCGCTTGTACAAGGGCAGTGTGGCCCGCGTTCATAGTCTGGCGCGCCGGATGGCCGGGGATGACCTGGCCGACGACCTGACGCAGGAGGTCTTCATACGGGCGTGGGAGAAGCTCTCGACCTTTCGAGGCGATTCGAGCTTCAACACGTGGATCCACCGGCTGGCGGTGAACTTGATCCTCAGCCGACGGGAGACGATTCGGCGCCGACAGAAACGGCAGGTCTCGTCGGAAGGGGTGCTGGAGAGCGTGGCCGGTCGCCGGCAGAGTCCGGGACTCAGCGTGGATCTCGAATCCGCCCTGACGAACCTGCCGGACGGCGCACGGAAGGTGTTCGTGCTTTACGACGTGGAGGGGTACAGCCACGACGAAATCGCAGGGATGATGGGAATAACGTCGGGTACGTCGAAGTCACAGCTTCACCGTGCTCGCATGATACTCAGGACTCACTTGAGCTGAGCTGGGCTAAATGGATAAGCACTGGACTGACAGTCTTTCCGAATTCTTGGACGGACATCTCGACCCGGCCGAGCGGCGTGAAATCGATCGGCATCTGGAGACGTGCGAAGAGTGTCGGGGCGTGTTGGAAGACCTGAAGGCGGTGGTCGTGGAGGCCCGGGGCCTTCAAGATCGGGAGCCCGCCCAGGATCTGTGGCCGTCGATTGCAGCGGGCCTGGTGATGCGAGGTCAGGCTGCAGGCGACGTGATCCATCTCGAGGAGCACCGCCGCACCAAGGCTCCAGTGCCGTCCTACGTTCGGGTGACGATGCCCCAGCTCGCCGCGGCGGGCCTCGTGTTGATGATGGCCTCGGGGGCCGCGGCCTGGATGCTACGGCCCGCACTGAGCGACACCTGGCCGGCAACCTTTGCCTCCCCCTCCGCAATCTGGACTGCGTCGCGGGGCGGCGGGCCGGTTTCGCCCTATGCAGAAGAGGTCAAGGTCCTGGAGGAGGCTCTCTCACGACTCGGTGATGTGTTGGCTCCGAGCACGGTCCGAATCATTCAGAAGAACCTCATCATCATCGACCAGGCCATCGAGGAATCCGCCGAGGCGCTCCGAAACGATCCCAACGACGAGTTCCTCAGGGATTATTTGGACTGGGTGTTGCGCAGGAAGGTCGAGTATCTGCGGGAGACGGCCGCGATCGTGGGGGCCGAGATCTGATCATGCTGGAATTCTTGTTCGTAGCGTCGGTCGCGCTCGGATCGAGCGCGGACACCACAGTCTCGATCGAGCGCGGACAGGGCGTCGTGATCGAAAACTTTTCCGGTCGATTGATCGTACGGGCGTGGGACCGGCCGGAAGTTCGCTTCGAGGCCGAGACCCGTGAAGAGGCCAATGTGAATGTGGCCCGCTCTGCCCGTGAGCTCTCGTTCAGGCCGGGCCGTCGGTGGCGCAATCGCTCAGTCACGACTGTGGTGAGGATGCCGGAGTGGGCGCCCCTGGACATTCGGGGCAATGAGTTGGACGTGGAAGTCGAGGGGCTGACCGGTGGTTTGAGCGTCCGCACGATCGAAGGCGACATCCGCATCCGGGAGGTTTCCGGCGGCGTGGTGGCTCGATCCGTCGCGGGTGTGCTCGAAGTGGAGGATGTGGAGGGGTCGCTGGAGTTGTTTTCGCTTGACGACGATGTCTGGGTTTCCAGGGTGAGGGGTGATGTGAGCGTGGAAGTGGGAGACGGAGACATTCACTTGCGCCGCATCGACTCCCGGAACGTGCAAGCGTCCACGGTGGATGGTGAGGTGGAGTTCGAAGGGGTGATCTGGCCTGACGGGCGGTATGAGCTGACGACCCATGACGGGGACATCACCCTCGAGGTGGATGAGGCCGTGAGCGCCTCCGTCTCGGTTTCGACGTTCGACGGGGACTTCACGACCGAACTTCCTGTCCTGCTCTCTGGGTTGTACAGGAGCAGGGAGCTCAGGTTCACGCTGGGCGGGGGTGAGGCGACGATCATCATGAGGGCGTTCGACGGAGAAGTCCGTCTGGTGCGCTCGCGGTAGATTTTTTCTTACTCGTTGTACTGAAACAAGTCTACATCACGTGACCGGAGGAGGCGGAAGGATGAAGGGTACTGGTAAGGTATTCGTGATTGCGGCGGCCGTGGCATTGGGCGCCGGCTCGCTGATTATGGTCGAGGCAGCGATGCCCGATCCGCTCGTGTATGGAGCACGGAGGGTGGCCTACGCCACGGAGCACGCGGTTCACAGCGTAGCGGATTTCATTGGGGGGCTGTTCGTGCGTGATG
>JADFRS010000041.1:0-23841 GCA_022561145.1 Gemmatimonadota bacterium | reverse complement strand
GCGCCCAGGACCAGGCTCGACAAGGCGATGAATTCACCTGGTCGGGCGCCTTGGACGTCGGAGATGTGATCGAGATCAAGGGCGTGAACGGGTCGATCATCGCCGAGCCGACAAGCGGAAGCCGCGTCGAGGTTCGGGCGGTGAAGAAGGCCCGGCGCAGCGACGCGTCTGAAGTACGCATCGAGGTCGTCGAGCACTCGGGGGGCGTTACGCTGTGCGCGGTCTACCCGTCGCGGGGTCGGCGGGCCAACGAGTGTGCGCCGGGTGACGGTGGCCGCATGAGCGTCCGGAACAACGACACTCGAGTGACCTTTTACGTGAAGGTACCTGCTGGAGTGGAGTTCCACGGCAAGACCGTGAACGGCGACGTCGAAGCGCTCGACCTCGATTCCGACGTAGTTGTGCGTACGGTGAACGGTGACGTCGAGGTGTCGACTACCGGTTTCGCGGAGGCTACGACGGTCAACGGGTCGATCGACGCCGTACTGGGCGCCGCGGATCGGAGCGAAGGTCTTCGCTTCACTACGGTGAACGGCAGCATCACGCTGGATCTTCCGGACGACATAGACGCCGACGTGACCGCTAGGTGGGTAAACGGCGGCCTCCAGACGGATCTGCCCCTCGAGTTTATGGGGCGAATCTCTCGTAACAGTGCGCGGGGTGTGCTGGGTGAGGGCGGTCCTCGCCTGGATCTCAAGACGGTCAACGGATCCATTCGGATCCGATAGGGAGCGACGAATGACTCTGAAGACTCTCAGCCGTGCTGGGGCGTCGGCCCTGATGATCGCGGCGATGGCGAGCCCTTTGACGGCTCAGCAGGAATACAGCCTTTCGGGTGACGAGGTGGCGATCTACAACCTCGCGGGCACGGCCGAGATCGTACGGGGCCGGGGCCCGGACGTAATCGTCCGTGTGCTGCGCGGTGGTGATGACGCGGCGCAACTCGACGTGGAGGTCGGAAGGATCGATGGCCGTGAGGTACTGAGGGTCGTCTACCCGGGCAGCAGGATTGTCTACCCCGAAATGGGCAGGCGCACTCAGAACACGGTCCGAGTGGCGGCCGACGGCACCTTCCACGGCCGCCGCCGCGGAGATCGCGTGACCATTTCCGGCTCGGGCCGCGGCCTCGAAGCATGGGCGGACCTGATTATCATGGTCCCCCCCGGCAAGTCGGTGTCCGTGGACATCTCCGCCGGTGCCTCCCACGCTCGTGGCGTGGAGGGCGACCTCACGATCGATATCGGCTCCGGACGAGTCACGGCGATCGACATTACGGGCTCGCTCAACATCGACACTGGATCGGGTTCGGTTCAGATCCGCAACGTGACCGGAGACGTGATGGTGGACACCGGATCCGGCAACGTCGAGCTCAACGACGTGCGTGGCCGCGAGGTCAACGTTGACACCGGCTCGGGTAGTGTGGATGGCAGGGGGATTACCGCCGAACGCATCGTGATCGATACAGGTTCCGGTGGCATCGAGATCGCCGAGGTGAGTGCACCGGACGTCTACCTCAACACCGTAAGTGGCTCCGTGCGTGTGGAGTTGCTGCGGGATGTCGATAGACTCGAGATCGACACGGGCTCGGGTTCAGTAACGGTCGTCCTGCCGGCGGATGTCGGTGCCGAGATCGACATCGAGACGGGCAATGGGGGAATCGAGCTCGACTTTCCGATCACGATTCGGCGTGCCTCGAGGGACCACGTGGTTGGACGCGTGGGAGACGGCCGCGGCCGAATCCATATCGATACGGGATCGGGCAGTGTCCGCCTCGTGCAGGGGAGAACGGTCCGCTAGCGTTCTGTCGATCATCTGAGGTGGCGGGCCTCGTCCCTTTCGGGGGACGGGGCCCGTCTGCCTCTGGGTCAGTCGGTGGCCCCACGCCGCCGCCACGGGCGCCATTTCGAGCTGGTGGATTTGGGTAGGTCGATCCAGAAGCCGCTTCCGACACTCAGCCGCTCGACGCCGGCTTTCCCGCCGATCTTCTCGAGCGCGCGCCTCACGATCGCCAACCCGATGCCGGTTCCTGGCACGTGCGATCCCTCGGCGAGGCGCTCGAAGACGCGGAAGATCCGTTCCTCCTGCCCTTCCGGGACTCCGACACCGTTGTCCTCGACCCAGATGCGGACGACACTCTCGCGGTCTTCGGTGCGGATGGTCACCTCAGGCGTGCGTTCCTCCGGAACGAACTTGATCGCATTCGAGACCAGGTTTCCCAGCGCCTGGACGAGCGTGAGGTGGTTCGCCAGTACGCGGGGCAGGGGCTTTTGGACCTCGACCTTCGCGTTAGTGGCGTCGAGGTCGGCCTTCACTTGATCGAGCACCGTTTCGATCACGTCCTTCACTTCGACCTGCTGCAGTTCGACCTCCTCCATGGTCAACCGACTGTAATCGAGCAGGGCGCGGATCAGGCTCTCCGCCCGCAGGCCCGACGCGATAATCCTCTGCGCGTAGTCGCGTGCGTCGTCCGGAAGGGAGGCGCCGAAATTCTCAACGAGCGTGTGGGCGAAGCCGGTCATCGTCCGAAGTGGGGCTCTCAGGTCATGTGAGACAGTGTAGGCGAAGGCCTCCAACTCGTCGTTGGCACGCTGTAGCTCTTCGGCCAGGGTGCGGAAGTTCGCTTCGCTGTCTCTGAGAGCGTCCGCGGATTCCATCCGCCCGGTGAGGGCCGTGATGCTATGAGCGAGGCTTGCGCACATACGGACGAGGACCGCGGGGGGATCCAAGCGCTCTGGTGAGGCGAGCGTCAGCGTGCCGACGGCCGTCCCGCCCAAGAGTATTGGGAAGGACATGTAGGTCTGGACCTTGAGACGCTGGAATACGTCGCTCCGGAACTCTCGCCGGCTACGGGCATCCCGCTCGATGATCGGTTGCCGTGTCTTGATCGCCAGGCCGGAGAGGGTTTCGTGAAGGGGGATCTCCAGAGGGGCGCCGCCCTCCGGGAGAGGCAGGCCGCGCGCTACGTTGATCACCATGACTTCACGCTCGGAATCCAGTCGTTCGATGGCCACGATCGGGAATCCCGTGGCTTGGCTCACCACTTCCAAGATGTCGTCGTAGGCCTCAGAGAGATTCTCCGCCGCTAGCGTAATCTCCGAAACGCGGTAGAGAGTCGCGAGCTCCTGTGCGCGGGCCTCCGCTTCATCCTGGGCCTGCCTGCGCTCGGTGACCTCGGAGATGATTCCGTCGATGCGTACGATCTCATCATCTTGATCTGCTTGAGGCTTGAGCGTGGCCTCCAACCAACGCGTTCCCCCGTCGGGGTGAGGCACGGTGTATTCACTGATCAGGGATCGCCCTGGCTGGACCGAGGCCAGAGCCTCTTCAGCGTTTTCCAGCCCGGCCGGATAGAGCAGCTGCCTCCAGAGTAAGGAACTCTCGAGCAGCTCGGCCGGAGTCTTGCCCAGCATGGCGAGGCACGCAGGCGATACCTGGATGAGGCGGTCTCGCGACACGTCGATCGAGAAGAAGACCTCGTCGAGGCTCTCGAACAGCGTGCTCAGCTCACGCGTGGTGTCAATCAGGGCGTCGCGCGTCGATCGCCGCTCTTGATGAGCCAGGACTTCCTTTTCGGCGAGCGTGAGCCGGACGTTGAGGAGTGCCACGTCGATGGGCTTGGGCAAGTAGTCGTTGGCGCCTGCTCGTACGATTTGCTCGAGGACGGCGGGATCGGCGTCACCGGTTACCACCAGGATCGCCGTCCGATCGCCGTCCACTCCTTCGCGGATGCGTTTGCACAACTCGAGGCCGTCTTCGTCGGGAAGCGAGCGGTCGACAATTACGCGCGGAGCGAATCATTCCTGGAACGCCTGCCAGGCCGTTGCCACATCCTCACAGAGTGTGACGGAATGCCCTCGTGAGCGCAGGATCTCGGAGAGGAGCCAGCGTTCTCCTTCGCTGTCCTCGACCAGGACTACGTGCAGGGATTCTTCTTGCGCGGGTGTTATGGCTCGCTCCCTCCGAGGGTGCCGCCGGCCCGCAGCCTCGCCACACGAGCCAACGCTTCATCCGCCTCCAGGAAAGTGGGGCCCGCCGTTTCCAGGGCGGATTGGTACCCGCGCCGTGCGGCCTCCCAGTCGTACCGGTCCTCCGCCGCCACGGCGGTAACGAAGGCCGCGGCGGCTTCGAGGCTCACCAGCGACGCGACGTAGGTGACCGGCGC
The DNA here is from genome assembly GCA_022561145.1 of Gemmatimonadota bacterium. Taxonomy (GTDB): domain Bacteria; phylum Gemmatimonadota; class Gemmatimonadetes; order Longimicrobiales; family Gaopeijiaceae; genus JACZXQ01. Next base: position 19,679 of record JADFRS010000041.1, on the reverse strand, counting down.
GGGCGCCACGTCGTCGGCCCGTGGGTCGGTCCATGGTGGAAGGCGGCCCAACTCACGCAGTCTCCCGATGGTGCTGCCGACCACGAGGCGGGCGAGGCTCGTGGGATCGGCCTGCCTGGGCGTCAGCGTTCGCCACGACGTTACGATCCCGCCTGACTCCGCCTCCACTAGCCTAAGATCGAGAGCCGCCGAGTCTCCGGCCGGAATCCAGCTTCCGGTAAGGACGAACTCCGCGCCGGGTGACGTGCCGATCGGCGGTGCGTTTCGCCTGCGAGGGAGCCCTCGTCGTTGCCGCTCGACCGCCGCCGCGAAGCGTCTGCGCTCCACGAAGTCGATGTCGGCCCTGCGGAGGAGTCCGGCCGAGATCAGTTCCTGAAGTCCGACCGAGGCCGACACTTCGCCGCCGGATGCCCAGGCGGCCTCCAACAGGATCATCTCGGCAACGGTCACCCGGGGCGCGTCGGCCAAGCGGTCTATTCTTGGGCGCCTCAGAGCCCTCCATTGGGTCTCCGACGCGACGGGTACGCTGGACGAGGGAGATGGTCCGCCGGCGCAGGACGCCACGAGTACCGCCACCGAGGCTACCGAGAGTGTCACTCGGGCCTGCTGGCCTGCGTCCCCTCGGGCTCCCCTCATGATGGGCACGTGGGTGAAGGCTCCTTGACGAAACGTGATGCCCAGCGGGATGGAGGTGCATCGAAACGGACCCTCTCAAGCTACAGGAGACACCGTGAGGAAACCAGAATGCTCCCGAGCACTCCGATCCCGGACGAGATTCGGGCAGCTGTCGAGGCGTGGGAGCCGGAGGTGAGTGAAGCTTCGCGGGGGCGTGACAAAACCTTCGGGGGCGTGTAAGGTTGACGCCAGGGCCCGGTATTGGTACTTGGGTGGACGGTAATGTGTCGATACTAAATGGTTGACCGAATCCGCGCCTTGCATAAGTTTCAAGCGCTGTGGACCCATCAAACCATGGATGGTTTAGCAGAAGGTGGGCTTCGGGTACGAGGCTGGTTAGGCTTCGTGGCCCGTGTCTTTTTTTTGGGAGAGACCCAGGGGGATGGAATGACTGGACGGCACAGTCCGAGGTTCGCAACTCTCACCGCTGTTGCGGCCGTAATGGCTGCCACGGCTTTCGGCGCGGCGCAGGCTCAAGTGCAACAGAACGTGAGCGGCCGGTGGCGCGTGTTGGTACCCGACTTTCACCACACCGAAGGCGGCGACAAGAAGTTTGGGGAGAGGCTTGCCGACGAGCTGAGGGATCTTATCAGCGAACTGAATACGCACGTTGCCGTCAAAGAGGGCGACATCAAGGACGACCTCAAGAGGTTCGGGCTCAAGATGCAGGACCTGGACTGCGTGCGCGCAAGGCAGTTGGCGCAGCAGGGGAATTATGAGGTGGTGCTGTGCGCGGAATACTCCGGCGACAAGTCCGCCTTCACGATCTCCGCAATCCAGTTCATCGTTGTGGAGAACGGCGAGGCATTCGACGTGGATCCCATCCAGTCCGCAGACAAGCAGCAGGCGGCCGCGGCCGAGCAGATCGTCGAGGTGTTCGCGTTGTTCGTGGAGCAAAGCCGTAGGGCTAAGTTTTGTGCCGACTATGCGGCCAGCCAGCAGTGGGACAGCGCGATGGAGAACTGCGATATCGCGCTCGATCTGAATCCCGACGCGGTTTCCGTACGGTATGTGCGCGCGAGCGTGCTACGCCAACTGGACCAGTACGAGCCGGCCCTCGAGGAAGTGGCGCGCATTCTCGAGGACGCCCCGTTCCACGAAAACGCCCTCCTGCTCGGGGGCTACCTCGCGGTCCAGCTCGACCAGAAGGAGCGGGCCCGGGGGTACTATCGCGAGTACCTCGAACTCGACCCGACAAACGCCAGCGTGCGCATGAACGTGGCTTTTGGCCTGGCGACGGACGGTGATCCCCTGGGTGGCATGGAGATCATCGAGGAGGGCATCGAACTCGATTCGGGGAATATCGATTTCTACCAGCAGTATGGGAACTTCGCCTTCGCCGCCGCCGAGGAGATTCGTCGAGAGGACCCTGAGGCCGAGTTGGGCACTGAACTGGTGGAGCTCTACCACAAGGCCATCAGTGCCTACGAGCGTGTGTTCGAGGAAAGGGGCGAGGACGCCGTCGTGTCGCAGGTCCGAAACGTCGGCGCCGCGTATATTCAGTTGGGCGAGTTTGCCGACGCGGCGGACTTCCTCCATGGTGCGCTGCAGGTGCATGGTGGTGAGGCTTCCCTCTGGGCCGTATACGCAGACGCGCTCCAGAAGAGTGACCGGATCGACGATGCCATCGCCGCGCTCACCGCCCTCGAGGAGATCGATCCGGACTGGAGGTCTTTGCATCTCAGGATGGCGAGCTGGATGATCGGGTCCGGACGCTTCGAGGACGCGGTACCGGTCCTCACCAAGGCGGTAGAGCACGGCTCCAGCCCGGACGCCGCCGCCCAAATGATCTACGCGAGCGCCCACTCGCGCTACGTGGCGCCTTCCCAGAAGAACTATCCTCGCTTCGTGGAGCTGATTCAGCTCGCCAAGGGCTTCGAGGTTGGTGAGACCAAGAGGCAGGAGTTGGACTTCTGGCACGGCTTCGGGCTTTACAACCGCGGAATCGCCATGCAGGGGCCTGAGACGGTGGCTTCCGCCAACCGTTCACTTCCGGTCTTCCAGGAGGCGCTCCGGCTGTTCAGGCGGGCCAAGGCCTACGCCGACCGGCAGCCCTCGATCGACTACAATACGTTCGTCAGCGCTACCAGCACGTATATCGACATCCAGGAAGCGCTCATCAAACGGGGTCGCTGAGCCCAGTCTTTCTCGAGCTGAGCGGAAGCGCCGCGGGACCTCGGGTCCCGCGGCGCTTTTTCTCGTTTGGGCGAAAATACCAAGAAGTCGATTTGGATTTTTGGTAGTTTCGGTCGCTTCACGGCACTAAGCCATCCCCCCGTTTATCGTTGTGTGGCACCGTCTATCGTAGGTTTCGTGCCCGGCGAACAGCCAAACAAAAACCGAAGATCTTTTCTGCAAAAAAACCTTGCTGTACCTGCCACCCGGGCGTATCTTCGGTCCAATAGTCACCACTATTCACCATCTTAACCCATTATATACCACGACGTGACGAGTTTCCTGGGCAGGTACGAGTACCAGTTGGACCAGAAGGGGCGGGTCAGCCTTCCCTCGGCGTTCCGTCGTGAAGCCGAGGCTGACTGCTTCGTTCTGCTTCAGTGGAAGGCACCTGCCCTGACGCTTTTTCCCATGTCAGTCTGGTCCGCCATTCAGGAGCGACTGTTGACGTTCCGCCGCGCTGAGCCCGAGGCGTGGCGGGAGGTGCTCTCGATCACCGCGAGCGCCGTCGAGGTGCATCCGGACAAGCAGGGCAGGATCCTGATTCCGTCTTGGCTGCAGCGGGCGGCTGGGCTGGACGGAAGTGTCCTGTTGGTAGGGAACATCGATCGCATCGAGCTCTGGGACCCCACGGCCTTCGAGACCGCCCTGGAAGGACGCACGGGGGCGTTCGACGGCTTTGCGAGCCAGATCTTCGGATAGCCTGTGACGCTGACCGCTCTAACACCCGAGGAGGCTGTGTCGGACCAGTTCCACGAGCCAGTGATGGCCAGGCAGGTTCTCGAATTTCTCCAGCCGTCGGGGAACGGCGCTTACCTGGACGCTACCGTAGGAGGCGGCGGGCATACGCGGCGCATTCTGGAGGCGTGTGGTTCATGCACGGTCGTTGCGGTGGACCGCGACGCGAGGGCGCTGAGCGAAGCTGGCGGCTCCCTCGATGATCTCGCGTACCGCATTCAGTTCATTGAGGGATCGTTCGATGCGGTCTCTCAGACCCTGTTGAAAGACGATGCGGGGTCGTTCGCGGGGGCGCTCCTCGATCTCGGCGTGAGCTCACACCAACTCGACGAAGATGGCCGGGGATTCGCATTCCGGCGCGGTGTGGCTCTCGACATGCGCATGTCGGGGGACGCAGACGACGCTCCCACCGCCGCGGATCTGCTGAACGAGGCCGATGTCGACCGCCTTCGCACAATCTTCCGCGAGTACGGCGAGGAACCGCGTGCGGCCCGCCTGGCGCGAGAGGTCCTGCGCCGCCGGGATCGGCGTCCGTTCGCCACCAGTGACGACCTTGTCGCGGCGCTGTCGGTGGCACTGGATCGGGCTCCCTCCCAACGCGACAAGGCGCGAATATTCCAGGCAGTCAGAATTGCGGTAAATGGGGAGCTTGAGGCGCTGGAGCTCGCCTTGCCCAGGATCAGGGACCTGCTCTCGGATGGGGGCACCCTGGTGGTCATATCCTATCACTCGCTCGAAGATCGGGCCGTCAAACTGGCGTTTCGCGAGTGGAGCGCTTCCTGCATCTGCCCCCCAAGGCTCCCGGTGTGTGCTTGTCGCGGCAGGGCGCTCGGCCGGACTCTGACGCGGAGACCCTTGCGCCCGATGGGCACCGAAGTGGCAGCCAACCCGAGGTCGAGGAGCGCACGCCTTCGGGCTTGGACGAAGGTGGAAGCGGCATGAGGCGGCACTACCGGTCCGAGGCCGCGATTCGGCTCGCCGCGGCCATGGCAGTACTGCTGGCTTCGTTGAGCGCGGTCGTCTGGCGCCGAAGCCGGACGATGGAGGCCCTGGCATTGAGCGAGACCCTGAGCCGGGAAATCTCGCTGGCAGAGGCCGAGTTGACCGAGTTGCAGCGTCGCATCCAGCATCTCGAGAGCTATGGGCGGGTGGTGTTGGAGGCCCGTGAGCGCCTCGGCATGAAGACGGCGGGAGCGGAAGACATCGTCCTCCTTCCCGGAGAACTGAGGTGAAGAAGGTCACGCGGGCGGACCGACGCCTGACATTCAGGCGCAGGACACTACTTGGTGGGTGGCTTCTGGCCGCCGGCGTGTTGGTGTGGCGGGCTGGCCAAATCCAGATCGCCGAGGGAGCCACATGGCGCGCCCAGGCCGAGTCCCAGCAACGGATGAGCGCCGAAGTCGTGGCGGCTCGCGGATCGGTAGTGGACCGCAACCGAGTGGAACTGGCCCTCAGCCGCGAAACCTACCGCGTGAGCGTGGCTCCCCACGAACTCGAAGATGCGGATGCGGTAGCCGAGTTGTTGGCCGCCTCCCTGGACATGCGCCAGGCCACCGTGCGGCGAGCCACCCATTCCGATGCCAGATGGCGGGTACTCCCGGGGAGCTATCCTCCGAGCGTGCGCGAGGCTCTCATGGGCCTCACCGGCGTGTACCTGGAGCGCGAACTCCAGCGCTTCTATCCCCAGGGAGAGCTCGCACGAGGGTTGCTCGGCGTGGTGATAGACGGCCGTGGCGCGGGGGGCGTCGAGCAGGCCTTCGACGAGCTGCTCCAGGGTCGGGCGGGCCGTGACATTCTGGCGAGAGACAACAGCGGCAAGCCCATCCCCGGGGCGGCAACCCGTGTCGAAGAGCCACAGCCCGGCAACCACGTCGTCTTGACGATCGATCTCGAACTGCAGGAGATCGCTCGGGAAGCGCTCAGCGAAGCCGTGGCCTCGACCCAAGCAGAAGGCGGAGACCTTCTCGTTACCGATCCGCGTACCGGTGACATCCTGGCCATGGTCTCGCTCAGGGACGGTTCGACGGCATCGCTCTCGGCGATCAACACGCCCTACGAGCCGGGGTCGATCCTGAAGCCGTTCACGGTTGCGGGGCTCCTCGAGCACGGTCTGGCGACCCTGGAGGATGAGTTCGACACGGGCGACGGGACCTGGGAGGTTGCGGGACGCAAGATCTCGGACACCAGCCCGAGAAAGGGCATCTTGACGCTTGGCGAGGCCATACGCGTATCCTCCAACGTCGCTGTGGCCAAGGCCGCGCAGTCCCTCACGCCGAGCCAGCAATATCAGGTGCTGCGCGACTTCGGCTTCGGGGCTCCGGCGGGGATCGGTCTGGCCGGTGAAGTGGCGGGCACGCTGCGTCGTCCGGATCAGTGGAGCCTCCAGTCTCCGGCGTCCCTGGCAATCGGATACGAAATCGCGGTGACCCCGCTCCAGATGGCCATGGCATACGGGGCCCTCGCGAATGGCGGCACGTTGATGGCCCCCCGCCTCGTCACGGAAATTCGTGACCCGGATGGTCACGTCATCCGGCGCTTCGAGCCTCGCACCGTACGGCGGGTGGTCAGAAAGAGCGTGACGCGAAGGCTCGTCCGCGCCCTGGTCGATGTGGTCGAAGACGGGACCGGCAGCGGGGCACGTTTGAGCACGCTCTCGGTCGCGGGAAAGAGCGGCACGAGCCGAGCCGTGGGTTCCGACGGCCGTTACGAGAAGGGCGCATACTTCGCGTCCTTCGTTGGATTCGTCCCGGCCGAGAACCCCCAACTCGTGGTGCTTGTGAAGCTCGACCGGCCACGGGGGGCATCGTACTACGGAGGATCTACGGCGGCGCCGGTGAGCCGTGCTACCATGGAAGCGATCCTCGCGGCTGGTCATACGCCTCTGGGCCGCGGTGCCCTCGCTCGCGCGACAGAGCTTTCGCCCCGCCCGGAGCCCGTCCGATTTGCATCGCTACAATCACCGATCTCCTCCAATCAGCCCGTGCGCTCCCAACCCTCGGACGACGCCGCGGCCGTCCCAGTTCCGGCCCTCGAGGGCCTGACGGCCAGATCCGCGGCACGGCGCCTGCATGCCATGGGGTTCAGAGTAATTCTGAAAGGGAGTGGGCACGTGTCGAAAACGATGCCGGAAGCAGGGGTGCGGATTGCACGCGGGGACACCGTGCGTGTGTGGGTGAGGGGATTGGACCATGAATAGAGAAGCGGTTTCTTTGGCCTCCGTAACCGAGGTCCTCCGGGCTGCGGGTCTCATTCGGAAGATCCATGGCCCAGAGGACGTTGCGCTTCATGGGGTGACGCAGGACTCTCGGGACGTTGAGCCAGGTGACCTTTTCCTCGCCTGGAAGGGGGACCAGCACGACGCTCACGACTTCGTGATTACCGCCGCCGATACGGGGGCCGTTGCCGCCGTGGTCGAGCGCCCCGTCGCCGACGCGAAAATCCCACAACTCCAGGTTTCCAACGGGCGGCGCTCGGCGGCCCTCGCCGCGGATGTGGTAATGGGTTCGCCTTGGAAGAGCCTGTTCACGGTCGGCGTGACGGGGACCAACGGCAAGACGACCACGGCCCTGCTCACGCGGCACATTCTCGCCGGTCACGGCCCCACCGCCGCGATGGGTACGCTGGGGTTGGTCGACGCCGACGGCACGGTTCGGCCGGGCTCCGAAGGTCTCACCACACCGGGCCCGGTGAGGGTCGCGGAGTGGCTTCGCGAGTTGGCGGACGATGGCGTAGAGGCCGTGGCGATGGAGGCGTCCTCTCACGCTCTCGCTCAGCATCGCCTCGACGGCGTTCGTTTCGACGCCGCCATCTTCACGAACCTGAGCCGTGACCACCTGGACTATCACGAGTCGTTCGAGGACTACCTGTCGGCCAAGGCACGCCTCCTCGAGCTGGTGAAGGACGACGGCGTGGCCATTGTCAACGGCGACGACCCTGCATGGGCCGATCTGCCGATGTCGGGCACCCACACCATTTCGTTTGCGATCCAGTCGGATGCCGAGATTCGCGGCGTGGCGCTCGAACCCGGCCCCGAGGGGACCCGGTTCCGCATGGCAGCCGATGGTGATGAGTACCCGGTGAACCTACCACTGTTGGGGCGCTTCAACGTTGAGAACGCCCTGGCTGCGGCCGCCGCGGCAGCGGCGGCGGGTCTCGACCTGGACTTCGTCGCAGAGCGGCTGAGCCAGGCGCCCCAACTCCCTGGTCGTATGGAGATCGTGATTCGTGATCCCTTCACGGTCCTGATCGACTTCGCCCACACGCCGGACGCGTTGAAGCGCGTGCTGGAGACGCTTCGGACCGATGTCGCTGGGCGCCTCATCGTGGTGTTCGGTGCGGGCGGCGACCGTGACGCGACCAAGCGACCACTGATGGGGGAAGCGGTCGCTGGCCTCGCGGACCTCGCCATCGTCACGTCCGACAACCCTCGCACCGAAGATCCCGACACCATCATCGATGACGTCGTTGCGGGTATGGCCGAGAGCACCTACGAGCGCCTGTCCGACCGCAAGGCGGCGATCTACCGCGCGCTTGATGTGGCCCAGGCCGGCGACACGGTGGTGTTGGCCGGCAAGGGCCACGAGAGCTACCAGGCCATAGGTAACGAGCGCCTTCCCTTCGACGAACGGGAAATCGTGCGCGAGTACCTGAAGGGCGGAGAGCGATGATGGGCGCCTACGTCTGGACGGACGAGCGCGTACGCGCCGCGCTGGGCCTGCCGGTGGGATCGGGTGGTGGAGATCGGTCCTTCACGCGGGTGTCGACGGACTCCCGGAGTGTGGAGCCGGGCGAACTCTTCGTAGCCCTCGAGGGCGAGCACTTCGACGGACACGATTATGTAGCGGACGCGCTGGAAAAAGGTGCCTGTGGTGCTGTGGTGTCCCAGTCCCTGGATCGTGTCGACCCGGGTGCCGTCTACGAGGTCGACGACACGCTTCTCGCTCTTGGACGGCTCGCCTTCCATCGTGGGGAGGCATTGAACGCATCGATCGTCGCGATCACAGGGTCGTCCGGAAAGACCGGGACTAAGGATCTCACGCGGGGCGCGCTAGAGGGTTCGTTACGCGTTCACGCCACGCCGGGAAACCTCAACAACCGGATCGGGCTTCCGATGACGCTGCTGGCGGCTCCGGACGAAGCCGAGGTCGTCGTGCTCGAGATGGCTACCAACGAGCCCGGCGAGATCGGCGCTCTCGCCGTGATCGCGGCGCCACAGATCGGCGTGATCACCACCGTCTCGGAGACCCATCTGGAAAAGCTGGAGTCTCTCGACGGCGTGTTGACGGAGAAGCTGGCGCTCCTGAGTGGACTCGCGGCCGACGGTCAGGCCGTAGTCGGAGACGAACCGCGCCAGCTCCCGGAGGCCGCCAGGAAGCTCCGTCCCACATGTCGCGTTGCTGGGTGGACCGACCGCGCCGACGCGGCGTTGAGGCCCGACCGACCCGAGATGGACATCCAGGGACGGTGGGGTTTCCACTGGAAGGGACACGCGGTCAGCCTCGAGACACCGGGCAGGCATACGGTACGGAATGCCCTGCTCGCATTGACCGTTGCGGACATGCTCGACGTTGCTCCCGAGCGGGCGGCGGAAGGCGTCAGTGGTGTCCGCCCGACCGGAATGCGCGGCGAGGTCCGTCGGCTCGGCGGGTTGAGCCTGATCCTCGATTGCTACAACGCCAACCCGCAGAGCACGCGCGCGGCCATCGACTTGCTCGCGGACCTCTCGGCCAGAAGCCGAGTGTTGTTCCTGGGCACCATGCTGGAGCTCGGCGTCCGTAGCGAAGAATTACATGGCCAGGTGTTGAGCTACGCGTGCGCGGGACGCGTCGAGACAATCGTGGCAACCGGTGAGTTCGCGAGGGCCGCCAGGTCCGCTCCGGCGCTCCAGGCATGTTCGGGACTCTTGGTTCAAGACGACCCGGAGGCCGCGTACTCCGAGCTGCGTTCGAGGCTCAAGGGCGACGAGACCGTTCTTCTGAAGGCGTCGCGTGGCGTCGAGTTGGAGCGACTCATCCCGATGCTGGAGGAGGACTTCGGGAGCGCCACCTCGGTGGACAGAGCGGGGAGGTCATGAGCCATGCTCTACCACCTTCTGCCTCAATACGCCGATGTCCACATAATCTTCAACTTGTTCCGGTTCATCACCTTTCGGGCAACCGGTGCGCTGGTGACGTCTCTGCTCCTGGCATTCTTGCTAGGGCCGATGACCATCCGCTGGCTGGAGCGGATGCGTTTCGGCGAGGTCGTGCGGGAGCACGGACCTCAAAGCCATCTGGGCAAGGCCGGCACGCCCACCATGGGGGGCGTCATCATCCTGATGGCTTCCGGGCTTTCGACGCTTCTCTGGGCGGAGCTCACGAACTGGTACATATGGATCACCCTGGTGGCGCTCATCTGGATGGGCCTGATCGGGTTCATGGACGACTACTTGAAGGTGGTCAAGCGTCGTCCGGGCGGACTCATCGCACGCTACAAGATGATCGGCCAACTCACGCTCGGGTTGGGGATCGGCCTGTTTCTGGTGCTGAGGCCGTTCGCCCCGATGGCCCCCAACCAGACGATGCTGCCGTTCTTCTCCGGTTGGTCACTGTGGATTTGGCCGCCGCTCTACGTGGTCTTCGTCGCCATGGTGCTGTCGGGAAGCTCGAACGCCGTCAACCTCACGGACGGTCTCGACGGGTTGGCCACGGGCCTTTCCGCCATCGCGGCTGCCACCTTCTCGATCTTTGCCTACCTCATGGGACGCGTGGACAGCTCCACCTACCTCGGCCTCTTCTACCTGCCCGGGTCCGGGGAGTTGGCGATCTTCGCGCTCGCACTTTCGGGGGCGTGCCTGGGCTTCCTCTGGTACAACGCGCACCCCGCAGAAGTCTTCATGGGCGACACGGGAGCGTTGGCGATCGGATCCGCTATCGGGGCGATGGCGATCCTTCTGAAAGCAGAATTCCTGCTCGTGATCGTGGGTGGGGTGTTCGTCCTGGAAGTGCTCTCCGTAATGCTCCAGGTCGGGTACTTCCGCTACACGGCGCGCAGGTACGGGGAGGGACGCCGCCTGCTGAGGATGGCGCCCATCCATCATCACTTCGAACAGCTGGGATGGCCCGAGAGCAAGATCGTGATCCGGTTTTGGATCATGGGAATCCTGTGCTCCATGGTGGCCTTCGCAGCCCTGAAGATCCGCTAGGGTGTGCCGAAATGGACCGCAACCGCGCGGTGAGCGGCAGTGAACAGGGGAGCAAGCACGTTGGAAGGTGCACAGGTAGCGATCGTGGGCCTGGCTGCGAGTGGATACGCCGCAGCCGAATTGGCACTCAACCGAGGAGGAACGGTTTATGTCTCGGATTTGCGTACTGATGCCTCAACTTCAACTCGTGGAAACGAGCTCCGCTCCTTGGGAGCCCGGGTCGAACTCGGGGAGCATTCCGTGGCACGAATCACCGCGAGTCAAACCGTGGTGGTCAGTCCTGGAATCCCGGCGGATGCTCCGGTGCTCGTCGCACTCCGTCGAGCAGGAGTCCGTTGGATCTCTGAGCCTGAATTCGCCTTTCGGTTCTTCGATGGTGCACTGATTGCCGTGACTGGAACGAACGGCAAGACGACCACGGCCATGCTGACCGCGCACCTCCTCGAGGCAGCCGGGGTCGATGTGGCCGTCGGCGGGAATGTGGGCATCGGCCTGGCTCCCCCCGCCTCGGCGTTGGCCCTCAGGGACCCGGCTCCGGCGTGGTATGTGGTCGAGATGAGCTCGTTCCAGTTGGCCGACATCGACGCCTTCCGTCCGGATATCGGCGTGGTGACCAACCTCGCGCCGGACCATCTGGACCGGTACGAGTCGGTGGCCGCGTACTATGGCGACAAGGCACGCCTGTTCGACAATGCGGATGAGGACTCGGTGTGGGTCCTCTACCGAGACGACCCGGCGGTGGATGAGCTCGCCGGAGATGCTGCGGGGCGGCGCTTTTACTTCAGCGCGCGTACATCCGGATTCTCCGGGACTTACGTGAAGGATGGTTTCTTGACGCTGGGCATCGAAGGCGAACCGGAGGTCGGCGTCCTCGACGCGGGCCGGTTGCCTCTGCTCGGTGAGCACAACGTCGAAAATGCGCTGGCTGCCATGCTCGCGGCGCACCTTGCCGGCGCCGGCACAGCAGCGATGGGCCAGGGCTTGGAGAGCGCGCCTGCCCTACCACATCGCATGGAGTTGGTGGCGGAGGGTAGGGGCGTGCGGTGGGTGAACGACTCCAAGGCCACCAACGTGGCCGCCGCGGCGAGTGCGATCGCGAACTTATCCGGGCCACTGGTGGTCATGCTTGGCGGAAAGGACAAAGGCGAGGACTTCGCACCGCTCGCGCAGGTACTGACGGAAAAGGTGAGGGCCACGATAATCCTGGGTGAGGCGGGTGACCGCATAGCCTCGGCGATCGGCGACGCTGTCGCGAATGTCTTCGTCTGTGAGTCATTCGAAGACGCCGTGGCGACTGCTGCACGCGCGGCTCAGTCGGGTGATACGGTCTTGCTGTCCCCCGCGTGCTCGAGCTTCGACATGTTCGAGAGCTACGAGGAGCGTGGGACCCGGTTCGCGGAACTGGCCAGGGGGGTCGCCCCCTCGGCGCCCGACGGAGAGGCGCACTGATGGCACGCCCGGTGGACGTGAGCCCAGCGCGTACCGCGTCGCTCGCCGACATCGGGCTCGAGCGAGGCTGGGAGCCGGCTGCGCTGCTCGTGACAACGCTGCTTCTTCTCGCCTTCGGGCTCGTGACACTTTACTCAGCGAGCGCCTTCCTGGCCCGCAGCGAGGCTCTTCCCGACTACTACTACGTGCTGCGCCAGATCAGCGGTGCTGCCGTCGGACTCGCGGCGCTGGCGCTGTGCGCGCGGGTCCCGTACCACACCTGGCAACACTTGGCGTGGCCCATGGTGATCGGCGTCTGGATCCTCCTCATGATCCTGGTCATTCCGGGGACGGAGTCCATCGCTCCAAAAATAAACGGAGCCCGAAGGTGGTTGAGAGTCGGGGTCACCATCCAACCGTCGGAACTCGCCAAGGTGGCGGTCGTGGTGTGGACCGCGGCGCTGGCGGTGAAGAAAGGGGAGAACTTCCGGAGTCTGCGGAAAGGGCTGCTACCCTTCCTCGTGGTATGGTGTGCGCTCCTGGTCCCGATCGCCCTCGAGCCGGACTTTTCGACGGCTGCGTTGGTCGGACTCATGGGTGCTCTGGTCGTGTACTCGGCGGGTGGGCGGATCGGTCACTTCGTGTTCTTGGCGCTGCTCGCCCTGCCCGCGGTGTGGCGAGAGCTGAGCGTGGCTTTTCGGGTTCGCCGGCTCGCCGCCTTCCTGGATCCCTCGGCCGACCCGGCTGGTGCGGGTTTTCAGGTGAAACAATCGCTGATCGCCCTGGGATCGGGCGGGGTCACCGGTGTGGGTTTCGGCCAGGGCCGGCAACGCTTCGGCTTCCTGCCGGAGGCCCACAACGACTTCATCTTCGCGATGATCGGTGAGGAATGGGGCCTCATCGGTGTAGTCGCGACGGTAGGCCTCTATACGATCCTGATCTTGGTGGGTTTCCGGATCGCCTCCCAGGCGAGGGACCACTTCGGGGAGTTCTTGGCGATTGGCCTCACAGGGATGATCGCGCTGCAGGCGTTCCTGCACATGGCCGTGGGATTGAACCTCGTACCGACGACCGGCTTGGCTCTGCCGCTCATTTCCTACGGGCGCTCCAATATGGTCGTGACGTTGACCGCGATCGGTATCCTGATGGCGGTGGCCCGGGAGACCGAGCAGATGAGGTTGAGCGGTGCATGAGGGGCCGGTCGTTCTCTTCGCTGGTGGAGGCTCCGGTGGACACCTCTATCCAGCCCTGGCGCTCTGCGACGCTTTGGTCCGCCTTAGGCCCGATGTCAGGCCGGTCTTTGTCGGGTCGTGCCACGGCCTTGAGGCGCGGGTCCTTCCGCAGAGGGGGGTCGAACACATTCTCCTTCCGGTTCGGGGCTTTCACCGCGGGCGGCTCCTTGAGAACGCGGGGTTTTTGTCCGCGTTGGTCGTTTCTCTGGACCAGGTGGCGGACGCCTTTCACCGCCTTCGGCCGGACCTCGTCGTGCTGACCGGGGGCTACGCGAGCGGCCCGGCGGGCGTGATGGCGGTGTTGCGGGGTGTCCCTTTGGCCGTCCAGGAGCAGAACGCGGTACCCGGCGTCACCGCGCGTATTCTCGCGCGCTGGTCGAAACAAGTGCACGTGGCGTTCCCGGAGGCCGTCCGGCATTTCCCGACAGGAGTGGCGAATATCACGCGTGTGACCGGAAACCCCATACGCCCGCCTGCTCGAGTCGACAGCGGGGCCGTCAGGGCCGCGCTGGGCCTGGACCCGCACCGGCACGTGGTCATCGTGGTGGGTGGAAGCCAGGGGTCGGCCGCGCTCAACGCCCTGGTTACCGAGGCGGTGGTGGCTGTCGTCGAGGGCTCGGATGCTCCACCCACGAACTGGCAACTGCTATGGGCTACGGGCCCAAACCACTTGGAGGCGGTGATGTCGGCGTTCGACCAGGTGGGGGGAGCCCCCTCCTGGGTCCGAATCGTGGGTTACATCGACGACATGCCGTCTGCGCTCTCCGTGGCCGACCTGGCTCTGAGCCGCGCCGGTGCAATGGCGACGTCGGAGTTCCTCGCCTGGGGCCTTCCCGCCGTGCTGGTGCCGCTGCCCACCTCGGCTGCGGGTCACCAGGAGCAGAACGCGAAGGCGCTCTCGGCGGCCGGTGCGGCGGTGCACATGCCGCAGGACGGGCTTTCAGCCGCCTCGCTGTGGCGGGAGCTGAAAACCCTGATGGGCGACTCGAGCCGGCTGTCCGCCATATCGGTCGCCGCTCTCGAGCGGAGCCGGCCGGACGCGGCCAAAGACATCGCCGAGCACCTGGCGGACCTCCTGCCCCCTCCGGCCGTCTACGGTGGAGGAGGCCCACGATGATGGCCTGGGGATCGGGTACGGTGCACTTCATGGGTGTAGGTGGCGCCGGGATGTGCGCGCTCGCCGAGCTCGTGGCACGGCAGGGCAGGGCGGTGAGCGGTTGCGACCTGAAGCCTGGACCCAGCGTGGAGAACCTGCTCGCTCTTGGGGTGACGGTCCATGAGGGACATGACCCATCACACCTGGAGGGCGTCGGCTCGTTGGTTGTGTCCGCCGCGGTGCCGGACACCCACCCCGAGGTGCAGGCGGCGGAAGAGCGAGGCATCCCCGTCATGAAGCGGGCCAAGGCGCTGGGTGCCTGCGTGAACGGCGGCCGGGTGCTCGCTGTGGCCGGAACCCATGGGAAGACCTCGACTTCGGCCATGGCCGCGGAGCTTCTCAGGTCAGCCGACTTGGACCCCACGGGCATCGTAGGGGGTCGGGTCTCCGCCTGGGGTGGCCATCTGCTTTTCGGCAACGGTGACCTCTACGTCGTGGAGGCCGACGAGTTCGATCGCTCGTTCCTGGAGTTGGAGCCCCTGGTCGCCATCGTGACCAACGTCGAGGCCGATCATCTCGATACGTACGGCACGCTCGACGGCGTCATGAAGGCTTTCCGGCGGTTCGTCGAGAGCGTACCGTCGGAGGGGCGGGTCATCGTCTGCGCGGACGACCACGGTGCCAGCCGCCTGCTGCCCCAGGTCGGAGAGCGGGGATATACGTACGGCACGAGTGCGGGCGCGCAGCTACGCGCGGTGGACATCCGCACTGGGTCCGACGGAACGCGCTTCAAAGTCCTCGAGGACGGCCGGGAAGCCGGCGAGTTCCTGCTGACCACGCCGGGCCTGCACAACTTGCGCAACGCCCTGGCTGCAGCCGCCGCGGCACGGTACTTCGGAGCGGAGTGGGGGCAACTCCGGGATGGCCTCGCTTCTTACGCGGGGGTCGTCCGCCGCTTCGAGCGCCTCGGTGCCGAGTACGGCGTCGATATCGTTGACGACTACGCCCACCATCCGACCGAGATCGAGAGTGTCCTCGCCGCGACCCGTGAGTTGTTCCCGGATCGGCGGCTGGTGGTGGTCTTTCAGCCGCATCTCTACTCGCGCACTCGCGATTTTGCCGTCGAGTTCGGGCGGGCGCTTGGCGCTGCCGACGTGGCATTCGTCACCGATGTCTTCCCGGCACGGGAGGATCCGATTCCGGGCGTCACGGGAGAACTCGTCGCGACCGCCGTGGACACCTCGTCCGGGACGGAGGTCCACTACTACCCGACCATCGACCGTCTGCCCGAAGCGTTGAGCTCCTTCCTGAAGGAGGGTGATGTGCTGCTCACGCTCGGGGCCGGATCCATCGAAGAAGTCGGGCCTCGCACCAAGGTGCTGCTGGGCGGAGGGCGGGATGCGTAGGGGATTTGGAATCGCGCTGGGGCTGACGGTGGTGGCAGGCGTGCTCGCGGGCGGCAGCCGCGTGCCGGGCCTGCTCTCCGAGCTGGAGTACTTCCGCCTCACGGACTTCGAGCTCGAGGGCGGGCGGGTGCTCACGCTCGAAAGGGTGCTGCAACAGATGGATATTCCGGAGGGGGCCAGCTTCTGGGACGACCCGACCGCCTGGTCGAATCGTATCGGAAATCACCCGCTGGTCCGATCCGTACGGCTGGGCATGCGGCTCCCCCGCACACTGGTGATCTTCCTGGAGGAACGGGTGCCGGTGGCCTTCGTGGCCACGCCCGTGCTGGAGCCGGTGGATCGCGATGGTGTGGTGCTGCCACTAGATCCCGTCGTGTGGCGCTTGGATCTGCCGTTGCTCCAGGGTGTGGAGCCGAACACGGCCGCGCTGAGGGTGTTGGCGGCCGAAGCGGCGCGGCTTGCGGGAACGAACCCGCGCTTCACCGCGATGCTTTCCGAGATGGCGCTGGACGATCGGGGCGACGTACTCGGCCGCCTCGGCGACGAAACGGTCGTCTTCCGATTTCACCCACACCTGTCCGCCCGCCGGCTGCGGGAGGGCATCGCCGTGTTGGAACATGCCAGAGAGCGTCGGAAGGACGCCGTGGCCGACATGATCGACCTGCGGTACGAGGATCAGGTCGTGGTCCACTACTCCGAGCGAAACGCCGAAGAGAAGGGGCGGGGCAAACGATGAGGTCCATTCTGGTCACCGGCCTCGATATCGGCACAACCAAGACGTGCGCCGTGATCGCGGAGCTCAGCGCGGATCCGCGGGAGCGCAATGATCTCAAGATCCTGGGCGTGGGACAGGCCCCTACGTCTGGGATGCGCCAGGTCGTCACGCACATCGAAGAGACCACCGAGTCGGTGAGCGCGGCACTCAAAGAGGCCGAACTCATGGCGGGAGTGGTGGTCGACCGCGCCTATGTGGGCATAGCGGGAGACCACATCCACGGGTGCGTATCACCGGGCATGGTCGCCGTGACCGATGAAGAGGTCACGCTGGGCGACCTCGAGCGTGTGCACAAGGTCGCCAGGACCATAGCGCTTCCTCCTGACCGCGAGATGCTCCACGCGATCCCGCAGGAGTACATCGTCGATCACCAGGGCGGCATCAAGGATCCCATCGGCATGGCCGGAGTCCGCCTCGAGGCCGAGCTCTATTTGGTAACATGCGACGCTGCGGCGGCCGAGAACGTGCGCAAAGCCGTGCAGAGGGCCGGGTATCGCGTGCAGGAACTCGTACTCGAGCCTCTCGCGGCCGCGCGGGCCGTCCTCACGGAAGACGAAAAGGAAGTCGGCGTTGCCATGGTGGAGATGGGCGCCGGTACGACCAAAATTGCGGCGTACTACGAGGGCGAGATCCGGCATGTCGTCATCTTGCCCATGGGCGGCAGCACCGTGACGAGCGACCTCGTCAAAGGGCTGTCCGTTCCGTTCGCCGAGGCTCGCCGCGCTAAAGAACAGTACGGCGTTGCCTTCGCGCAGCTCGTCGACCCCCAGGAGACCGTCGAGCTTCCCGGCCCGAGTCCGGGCCAAAAGCGTCATGTAGCCCGGGAGCTGATTGCCCACATCGTGGAGCAGCGCCTCGACGAGACCCTGTGCCTCGTCCACAGAGAGATCGAGGAACAGGGCCTGGTCGATCGGTTGGGTGCTGGCATCGTGCTCACCGGAGGAGCATCGAGCCTACACGGTGCGGTCGAGTTGGCCCAGCAGATCTTCGCCGCGCCAGTGCGCGCGGGTGTGCCGGGCGAGGGACTCACCGGTCTGGCGGACTCCGTCGGCCGGCCGAAGTTCGCCACCGCGGCCGGTCTCGCGATGCACGGCGCAGACCGGTACAGGGAGACCGGCCAAGGCGCGACCACCGTGGCCTCCGGATTGTATTCGAAGCTTGGATCCTGGCTGAAGGAATTTTTCTAGACTCATGGGAGGAGAGCAAATGATGATCTTCGAGTTCGAGGAAACCCCGATCCTTAATGCTCGGATGAAGGTGATCGGGGTTGGCGGCGCGGGAGGTAATGCCGTCAATCGTATGGTCGATGAAGACCTCGAGGGTGTTGAGTTCATCACCGCGAACACCGACGGACAGGCCCTCAAAGATTCGCGGGCCCAGGTGACGATTCAACTTGGAAAGAAGCTCACCAAGGGCCTCGGCGCGGGTGCGCGGCCGGAGATCGGCCGGCAGGCCGTCGCGGAGAGCGCCGAAGACGTGCGCCGGGCGCTGGAAGGTGCGGACCTCGTGTTCGTCACGGCGGGCATGGGCGGTGGCACCGGCACGGGCGCCGCGCCCATCATCGGCGAAATCGCCCGGGAGATGGGCGCCCTGTGCATCGCGATCGTGACGCGCCCGTTCTCATTCGAGGGCAAGAAGCGGATGCGTCAGGCCGAACAGGGACTGGCCGAGTTACGTCGTAGCGTCGACACGATGATCGTGGTTCCAAACGACCGGCTTCTGGCGGTCGTCGGCAAGGGAACGAGCTTCCGCGACGCGCTCAAGAAAGCGGACGAGGTTCTGCTGCACGCGACGCAGGGCATCAGCGATCTGATTCGCGTCACCGGCGAGGTCAACGTGGACTTTGCCGATGTCCGGACCATCATGGCGTGCCGTGGACCGGCGCTCATGGGGTCGGGCTTTGGAGAGGGAGACAACCGGGCGCAGGAAGCCGCTCAGGAGGCGGTCTCGTCGCCGCTGCTGGACAGCGTTTCCATCGAGGGAGCCAAGGGCGTGCTGATCAACATCACCGGCGGTATGGACCTCGCCATTGACGAGGTGACTCAGATAGCGACAATAATTCAAGAGGAAGCCGGCGACGACGCCGAGATCATATTCGGTGCGGTTCATGACCCTGATCTCGAAGGTCAGGTTCGCGTGACCGTCATCGCCACTGGCTTCGACTCGGAAGAAGGCGCGGTCGACAAGGTGCTCCGGCCGGACTTTCGGCGGCAGGCACCGGCGGCGAGGCCGTTATCACCGGTCGTTGAGCCACGGGCGGCCGAAGTGCAGCCACGCGCGCTTGCGGTCGGAGGCTCACGCACCGGTGTCGTGCCGTTTACTCGGCCGCCCGAGCGGGTCGTGACGCGGGAGCAGATCGGGGAGCTGGACATCCCCACGTTCATCCGGCGTCAGATGGACTGACCCTGCGCGGCCCGGGTGGCCGTTGAGCGCCGAGAGTGAAAGACAGCCAGGTGGTGGGCGACGGGCGTCGCGCGCCGCGGAGGGGAAGAAGATACGTGCTAGATAGTCCATCCCGAATACGCACGGGCATGGTGATGCTTTTGGCGGCGGGGATGCTCTCGGCCTGCGATGACGTTCCGGACGTCGGCGTAGTCGAGGCGCTCTACGCAGATCCTGCGGAGCGCGTCGAAATGCACCGGCTCGCAGCCGGCAGAACGTTTGGCGGGGTCCTTTCAGCCGCTCTGGACGCGAATGAACAAGCTTCTCTCCTCCTCGTGTTCAGAGAACAAGCCGACCCACGCAGCATGCGCCCCGGCGCCGAGATCACGTTCCGGTGGGTGGGTGGCTCGCCTGAACGGCTGCGCGGTGTGGACGTCGCCCTGAACTCGGACGAAACGGTCCGTCTGACCCGAGACGACTTCGGTTGGAGGTCCTCACTCATCCGGACGCCGGTCTGGGTGGACACCATCTACGCGTCGGGTACCATCGAAAATTCCCTATGGGCGTCCGTGGTCGCGGGCGGCAATCT
>JADFRS010000040.1 GCA_022561145.1 Gemmatimonadota bacterium | reverse complement strand
GAGTATGAAGTTGTTGGTCACGATGGCGATCAACCGCTCGCGCGGCGAGTCAATGATGCGACACGCCGTCACGCCGGCCGCGTTGCACCCGAAGCCCATCGCCATCGTGAGCGACTGCTTGCCGTGCCCGCCCGCCCAACGGAACAGTCGATCCAGATTGAACGCCACCCGCGGCAGATACCCGAAGTCCTCGAGCAGCGTGAAAATCGGAAAGAAGATCGCCATCGGCGGCAGCATGACCGCGATCACCCAGGCCGTGGCCAGATAGACGCCGTCGAGCAACAGGCCGTCCAGCCACCACGGCATCCCGACCGAAGCCGCCAACCCCTTCAGCCAAGGGTGGGTGACGTCGATGAGACCCGTCGCGAGCATCTGCGACGGCACGTTCGCGCCCTCGATCGTGATCCAAAATACCGCGGCCAGGATGAGCAGCATGAGCGGGAAGCCCAGCCAGCGATTGGTCAGTACCCTGTCGAGCCTGCGGTCGAATTCGAGCCCGCCGCGCTTGATCCCGGTGGTCTGCGAGGCCGCGGTGATTCGCTCGACGGCGGCGTAGATACGCTCCATGACCGCGTCGTGGAAATCGCCGGGTAGCGTCCATCGGAGCGTCGCCGCCGTGGCCAGCACGCGCGACCTGCCTTCAGGGGGGGGCGGCTCGGGCCGACTCTCGGCCGCGTCCCTCTTCCCGAGGTGACCGATCTCCCCGGCGCTCACGGCTTCCTGCACCGCCTCGTCGGCGTTGAGCAGGCGCAGCGCGACCCAGCGGCCGTTGGGCACGTCAGGAAAGACTTCCTCCACCACGACCGTGAGCGCGGTGATAGCGTCCTCCACCTCCGGCGCGTGCTTCTCGATGCGGAACGGCCTCGTGCGAACTTTGCCCTTGGCTACCTGAATGGCCGTTTCCAGCACCTCGTCGATACCGTGCCTCTCCCGCGCCACGGCCGCGACCACCGGAACGCCCAGCTCGGCCTTAAGCTTGTCGACATTCACCGAGACCCCGTGGCGACGGGCCTCGTCGACCAGGTTCAGGCACACCACAACCCGATCGGTGATTTCCAAAACCTGGAGGACGAGGTTGAGATTGCGCTCGAGCCGAGTTGCGTCCACCACGATGATCGTGACGTCCGGGCGGCCGAAGAGCAGAAAGTCACGTGCTACTTCCTCGTCCGTGCTTCCGGCGTGGAGGGAATACGTGCCCGGAAGGTCGACGAGCTTCACCTGATCGCCGTTGTGTAAGAAGGCCCCCTCCGCCCGGACGACAGTCTTGCCGGGCCAGTTCCCGGTGTGTTGACGGAGGCCCGTGAGCGCGTTGAAGACCGTGCTCTTTCCGGTGTTGGGATTTCCTGCCAGTGCGATGAGCACGTCCCACTTGTCCGGGCTGAGCCCGAGCCGAACAAGGCTCCGTTTCCGGTGCTGTTCACAGGCACCGCATGAGCTCGGTGCGAGTCTTGCCATGGACTAGGCCTCCGAACCCGCGACGAACACCCAACTCGCCTGTTCGCGACGAAGCGCGATGAGCGCACCCCGGATGCGATACGCGACCGGGTCCTTCGATGTGCTGACCAACTCGGGCGTGACGGTTCCACCGCGCACGAGGCCCAGGTCGAGCAAGCGTCGACGTTGCGGACCCTGGCAGGCCGGAGACAGCCCTGTGACGCGCACCGTCTCACCCACGGCGATGTCCGCGAGACTGCGACGGCTGGTAGCGAATGCCGGATCGACCATCGTCACCGGGGTTTAGGTGTGCCTAAATATCTGCCCCGATACACTCGCACAGCGGACGGGTTTCGTCAAGCGTCCGGAAAGAACACCGCGATCGAGTCGACCCGGGTGTGATGTGAGGGGATGAGAAGACCGACTTCGCGTCGGGGGCGGCAGCCTGTTGGCTGACTTTCGGCGATATGAACCCGGTCAGCCCCGCACGAGGCGGGTAGCGACGTAGACCAACAGGACGCCCAGGAGAGCGTTCACCCTTCCGAGCCAAACCAGCGTCCGCCTGACCCGCTCCTGCTCCTCGGATCCCGGCGTAAGCCTACCCGAGCGAGGACCGAGCCAGAAGTCGTGCACGGAGGCGATGGCCACCATTGTGAAGACCAGGGCCAGCTTCCAGGTCAGCATCCTTCCCGCCGCTCCCAGCCAGAAGTCACTCCCACCCCGCAGGGCAGGTCCCAGAAGACCTCGAAAGTGGAGGTTCAGGACACCGGTCACGACGAGGATGCCGATGGCCACCCAGCTCGCGGTTCGAAACCGCTCTCCGATCTCCTTGAAGAGCCGGCGTCGCAGATCCGGATCCAGGCCCCGCAGCGCAGGGGCGCCGACGATGGCGAGGAAGAACATGCCCCCTATCCAGAACATGGCGGAGAGTACATGTATGGTGACTGTGAAGGGATACACTGGGCTCACGCGCTTCCATCGCTGGGTTCGTAGGCGCAGAACGGGTCGGACTCCATGAGGGACCCGGTCGTCGCGTAGGCTCTGGCACGTGAGCCGCCACAGGCCCACCGGTACTCGCAGCGCCCACACTTCCCCTGAAGGGCGTCCATGTCCCTCAATCCGGCCAGCTCGGGCGCGTTCCGATAGATCTCCGTCAGGGATTGCTCACGCACGTTTCCGAGTAGCGGATAGGGCAGGAATCCCGCCGGGAAAACGTCTCCCCGGTGAGAGACGAAGATCACGCCGTTTCCGTCGCGCATGCCGAAGGACAAGCGCTTGGCCAGCTTGGCGATCTCCTCTTCGTCCATTCCTTCCGCGAGCTTGCGTTGGATGTGATAGCGCCGGTAGTGGGGAGCCTCCACAGTGGCGATATGGAAGGGGGCCTCCTGAGCGGTGTCGTAAGCCCACTCGAAGAGCTCCTCGATCTGTTCCGCGCTGGGCATACCGAGGGTCAACCCACGACCGACGGGGACCAGGAGGAAGAGACTCCAGCGCCGCACCGGTGGGGAGGCAGAGGTCTTGAGCAACTCGTAGATGTCCGGAAGGTGCGCGATGGTGTCGGCGGTGACCGTCGTGTTGATCTGGACAGGCATGCGCGCAACGCGGGCGTACGCCAGAGCGTCCATGGAGTGGGCGAAGGTGCCGGGAACTCCCCGGAAGGCATCGTGGAGTTCCTCGGTTGGTCCGTCGAGGCTGACCCCCATGGCGGCCACTCCTAGCTCCTTGAAGCGGTGGACTGCCTCTTGCGTCACGGTTGGGGTCGTGGAGGGGGTGATGGCTACGGGGACCTTGATCTCGCGAGCGTACGTGATCAGATCGAAGAGATCGGGGCGCTTCATGGGATCTCCCCCCGTGAGGATCACCATGCTTCCCAACTGCTTGATCTCCTTGAGCAGGGCCTTCCCCTCCTCAAACGTCAGCTCGAGGGGATCCCGATCTTGGATGGCGTTGGCTCGGCAGTGCTTGCACGCCAGGTCGCATGCGATTGTGGTCTCCCAGTACACGTTCCGGGGGGCATGGTCATAGACGTACCCTGGAAAGCGCGCACCCACCAAAGATGCCTTGGGGGCGCGACCCGGATGAGCCAAAGAGGTGGATGAGGGATGCACGTGCGTCTCCAGGTCGACTCGTCAGAAAACGACGCTCGTCATGAGATAGGTGAACGTGTAGCGCCCGGCGTCACGGCCGATCTCGGCCAGGCCACGGCGTCCCCATACATACGACAATCCGCCGGTCATCCGCAGCGCGTCGTTGATTCCATGGGCGAGCGTGATATCGAGCTCCTCGGCCAACCTTCCCGTCTCGAGCCCGCTCCCCTCCGCCAAACGGAAAGCGTGGAGATCTGCCCCGATGCTCATCCCGGCGGGACCGTCGAACCTCCATTTCAGCGCGAGGTCCCGCAGGCCCCTTCCCCCTGTGTCCCGCGGAATGTTCAGGAACAGGTCGGCGAACCCATAGAACTTGTGGTTCGTGGCGAAGAGCGTCTCGAAGGTTCGCACGGTGCCGTCATCTGGGGCGGCGTCCCCCGACAGGTGGTCGTACCAGAGTGACAGATCGCCGAACGGCTGTGGCAGTGCATGTCCCAGGCGCATCCCGAACATCCAGCCGCGCGCCCGCTCGCCGGATCGCCTTCCGACCTGTGCCGCGCCTTCGACGCGATAAGCCAGCGCCCCAAGGCGCCCGTGCGCGCGCAGACCGGTAGTCCACTGCCGTGTGTCAGCGGGACGCGACTGCAAGAGGAACCCGAACGTATCCAGGTTGTGGCTCCCCCTGGATGCGACGGCGTAAACCCCGAGGAGGGCCGAATCCTCCCCCCCATCGACGGCCTCTTCGCTCAGTTGGGCTCGAAACACGTCGATGGTGAGATCGGGGATCCGAAGCGTAGTCCGGACCGCATCGAAAGAGCGGCCCTGCTGTGCCCACCCCACCGCACCGATCAGCCGCTCACCCCCGAAGGCGATCTCCTGCCGTCCGATGCGGGCCGACCATCGCTCGCTCAGGGTCACCTCGAAGAACCCTTGATGGAGGTCCAGGTTGTCGGCGCTGAAGTCGGCCAGAGTGCTCCGCTCCTCCCCCCATGTCCGCACGTCCTGGAACTCGGCGACGATCCTGACCGGGGGCTCCGGATGTGCCTCGACCCTGATCCGTAGGCGCATCGTCGTCAGTTCGTACGACGGCCCGACAGGTGCGGTGCGTGTCTCGAGACGCGGCCGGATCTGACCGCTGAGCGAGACCTCCTGGCCCCCCATCCCGGGCGGGAGGGCGGCCAAGAGCAGGCCGAGCAGCGAAGCCCGACGGAGCGACGCTGAGTAACGGCCTGGAGTCCTCAACTGCCTGAGTCGGTATCGAAGACGACCGGCCGAGCCTCGCCGATGACGTTGAGCATCCCCAGTGCACCCTTGTCGAAGGCCCGGAAGATCGCGTGATCGACCAGAAGGTAGGTGCCCGGGACGTCGACCCGGAATTCGACGATCGTGGCGCCACCCGGGGGCACCAGCGTCGTTTGGACGTTATGCGTGATCTGGGTGCCCGCCTCGGTATAGACGTTGTCGAAGATCTCGCCGATGACGTGGAAGCTGGACACCAGGTTCGGGCCGCCGTTACCGACGAACAGACGTACCGTCTCACCCACGTTGGCCGTGAGGGCCATGTCATCGGTGAGCGATCCCACGGCGCCGTTGAACACCACGTACGTCGGGGTCTCGGCAAGGGCCTTGTTGTAGCTGAAGGACTGGTGGCCCTGGGCGCCGAAGGTACCCTGCGTGTAGAACTCTCCCTGCATCAAGTAGTACTCGTTGTCGACCGGGTGCAGGCCCTCTTCAGGTTCTACCAGGATCATCCCGTACATCCCGTTGGCGATGTGCATGCCCACGGGGGCCGTAGCGCAGTGGTAGACGTAGAGGCCGGGGTTCAGAGCCGTGAAGGTGAAGACGGTCTCCTTTCCGGGAGCGGTGAAGGTGGCCTTGGCGCCTCCACCGGGGCCGTTGACGGCGTGCAGGTCGATGTTGTGGGGAACCATGCTGGATTCATGATTCTTCAGGTGGAACTCGACGAGGTCTCCCTCTCGCACTCGGATGAACTTGCCCGGAACCGATCCACCGAAGGTCCAGAACGTGTACTCGACGCCGTCGGCGAGCCGGCCCTTCGCCTCCACCGTCTCCAGCTCGATCACCACTCGCGTCGGGTAGTTCCGGGTGATCGGTGGTGGAACCATGGGAGGGTTGGTCAGGACAGCGGTTTCGACACCGGTGACCGGGACGGGGTCGTGAACGGGAATATCCGCATCGTCCATGACTCCCACTGGCTTGGAGGCCGCTAGAAGCCCAAGAAGAAACAGCGCACCCACAAATCCCACGGGCGTACCGTATTTAGTCAGCTTTTTCATTTATTCTCAGTCCGCTTTGAAGGTTCGTGCATACCTTCAAAGATCGGCAAGACCGGAGTCGGGCTCAGTCGGGAGAAGGGCCGGAGAGGGTGTAGGAAGAAGCCGGATACGTAGTCGGGAAAAGTCCTACAGTGCCTACACAACAGCCGGGAGGACTTACGGGGCTTTGAGCAGCCCCACTCGCAACGCGAAACGGACCAGCTCGGAGCGATGCGTCAAGCCCAGCTTGTGCATGATCCGGCTCCTATACGTGTCGACGGTCTTGGGGCTGATGAAGAGCTTCTTCCCGATCTCAGCCGAACTGAACGCCTCCGCTGTCAGCGCGAGGACCTCCTGCTCGCGTGTGCTCAGGTCGTGGAGACCCACACCGTCTTCGGCTTCCGCCTGCTTGTAGCGCCGCAGCAGCAGCGTAGTAGCCTTCGGAGGCAGGAACACCTGGCCCCTGGCAACGACCTTGATCGCCTCCGTGAGATCGGTATCGGCGCTGGTCTTGGTCAGGTATCCGCTCGCGCCCGCGTCGACCACGGGAACGAGGTACTCCTCCTCGGCGTGTACAGTGAGCACGAGCACCTTGGTGTCGAGCTCCAAAGCGACGATCCGTCGGGTCGCCTCCAGCCCGTTCGAGTCAGGCATCGATAGGTCCATGACGACGACGTCTGGTTTGAGCTCACGGGCGCGATCCACCCCCTCGTCACCGGTGGATGCCTCCCCGACTACCGTGATCCGACCGTCTACCTCGAGGAGGGCCTTGATACCTGCCCGGAACATGGCATGGTCATCGACGAGGAGAACCCTGATTCCGTCAGCCATTTCGTAGACCCTCTTTCGTCTTGGGGAGGTCGATACGGATCCGGGTTCCCTCCCCGGGGGCGGTCTCGATCGTTAGGCGACCTCCTATCATGGTCGCGCGCTCTTGCATTCCCAACAGGCCGAGCCCGCCTCGCCCGTCGGAACTCCTTTCGAGGTCGAAGCCCTGTCCAGAGTCCGATACCTCGGCAAAGACGGATCCGTCGTCGACGCCCAGTATCAGGCGGGCGACCGGTACGTCGGCATGTCTCATGACGTTCGCCAGCGCTTCCTGAACGATTCGGTAAATCACTAGACTCTCGTTGGAGCCGAGGAATGGATCAACGAGCCCGACCTCCGCCTCGACATCGAACCCGGCCCCCTCGCGGAGACCTCTCAAGTGAGACTGAATCGCAGCGGCGAGTCCGACGTCGCCGAGTTCGGGGGGCCGAAGTCCACGAGCCATGCGCTTCACCCCCTCTGCCGTTTCCACGATCTCTTCGCGGATCTGGCTGAGCAGAGAGCTCCGGCTCTCCGCGTTCGGTTCCTCGGCAAGCAAGCGCACACGAAGGATCAAGGCGGCCAGGCGCTGCGCAGTGTCATCGTGTAGCTCGCGGGCGATCCGTCGGCGCTCGTCTTCCGTGGCCTGTAGCACGCCGTCCGAGAAGTCCTGAAGACGTTTTCTCTCGGAGACGTCCCGCACGGAGCAGATCACTCGTGCGTCGCCGTCCGCCGATGTCCAGGGGCTGAGGCTGATCTCGACGGGGAATCGCGATCCATCCTGACGCCGGCCGGTCAGGTCGAGTCCTGCACCCATCGGGCGGATGTGGGGGCTGGTCGTGTAGCCCCGCCGATGGTGTTCGTGCGCCGAGCGCTTGGCCTCCGGCACGAGCATCTCCACTGATTGACCTAGTAGGTCCTCACGCGGCCAGCCGAATAGGGCCTCGACCCGCGGGTTCAAGTCGCGGATCACACCCTCCGAATCGACAACCAGGCAGCCATCGGGCGACGCCTCGAAGATCGCTCGGTATTCCTCCGCCGACAGCACCGGAACCGACCTACCTCCTTCTTCATCCAATCTTGAGGGGAACCCCCCCACGGCTCTAGGGGCCAATCCCCCACCGTGACGCCCGCAAAGTCCCTGACAGCGTAGGAAGTCGGCGTCGCAGATAATATAGGCAACCCCTCGGTGGGCCGCAGCAGGTCGCTCGCCCGACGTCGAGCAAGGGAGGCAAAATGCCATCAGAACAAATCGAGGGCTCCAATGCGATCCCGCCGATGTCCACAGCCAGCGCAACAGCTGCCTCACTCGCCCAGTCGCTTTCCGCGAAGAAATTCCTCGGCGTACCGCTGTTCTGGAAAATCCTGCTTGGCAACCTCGTGGTCGCGGGCTTGGGGATCGTCGCCGGATCCCTCCTCACGCAGGGCAGGTTGGACGGCCAACAGGTTCTTCCGGTACTGGTAGTGATCACGGGAGTGATCCTGGCAGTCGGTCTCGTGAACGCCGCCCTCATCCGTCTCGCACTACGCCCGCTGGAGTCGCTGGAACACGCCGCCATGCGCGCGAGCGATGGAGATCTGAGCATCCGTGTACCGGAAACGGCCCTCGCCGACCCGGACATGCGGCGTCTTTCCCGGGTTTTCAACCACATGCTTGCGTCGCTCGAAGAAACCCACCGAGATCAGGAGGAGAGCTCGAAGCAGCTCATCCGGTCCGGCGAGCAGGAGCGAAGGAGGGTGTCACGCGGGCTTTATTCCGACGTCGCCCAACGGCTGGCCGGGGTGCTTGTTCGGCTCCAGACGGAGCTGCACCAGCCGCTCTCCGGCCCGCCCGGCGGGACTGCTGGTTTGGCCGACGAGATCCGGGCTGCACTCGATGGGGTCCGCAAGATGGCGCGCCACTTGCGCCCGCCCGAGCTCGACGAGCTGGGCGTGTACGCAGCGCTCGAGGCCCATGCCCGCTCGGTCACCGAGCAAACCGCAATGGCAGTGAGCTTGATCGGTGACATCCCCGAGTCACGACTAGGCCCCGACGCACAGTTGGAGCTCTTTCGAATCATCGAGGAACTGATCGCCAACGCGGCACGACTGGACGCGTCCGAGGTGACCGTGCGCTTCGAGGCGTCGAAGAGTGCGCTGATCACCAACGTTACCGACGACGCCACGGGTGGGCGGCTCGGACAAGCCCCAGGAGAGAGGGGACGGCCTCTTGATCTCCTGACCCTCTACGAGCGTGCTCGACACATCGGCGGCAGGTTCCAAATCGAATCGGGCCAAGGCCAGGGCATGCGCTTCCGCCTCCTGATTCCGTGGCGGAGCTGAGGGAAAACTCCCTACCCCAGCCTCAGGGCTTTCCCGACGCGAGCACCCTCTTCCACCCGACAGATTTTCGGTAGGCAGGTGGCGATGATTGAGGGCGTAATACGGCACTCCCGAATAACAAGAGAGGCTTGAGATGATACGGTTCGGCCTTGTTGCGACCCTTCTGGGTTTCGGTTTCCTCATTCTTGTAGGCGACGTCGATGCCCAGACCTCGGCGGACGGAGTCCACATCGTCACAGTGCGAATGGTCGACAAGTCGGCCACCCAGTACGTCTTCGAGCCTGCTGATATCACGGTTGCGCCGGGCACGCTGGTCCGCTTCGAGTTGGCTGGCTCCATCCCTCACAACGTGGAGTTCAAGAGCGGCCCGCCGGGCACCGATCTCGGGAACGCAACGATGGGACCCTTCCTGCTAGCGAAGGGCCAGATCTACGAGATCATGATCGACGCACGGTTTGCTGTGGGGACACACGACTACGTGTGCACGCCCCACGAGATGATGGGCATGAAGGGGACGATCACAGTGCTTAGCGGCGACCCTGACAGTCGCCGAGACAGGAGATAAACAATGCGGATTCGACACTGGCTCGCCCTGGCCTTGATCGGTCCACTAGCGAGCGCATGCACCGCGAACCCCGTCTTTCCGGACCATGATGACGAGCTCGTCGCAGAGGTCACGTTCTCTGCGGAGCACCTGGTAACCCTGACCGAGTTCACGGTCTCGGTGCACGTGAAAGACGATCACGGCGAGCACGTCACGGCGATGGCGGAGATTCGTGCCGAGTTCCGATATCATGACACAGAGACGTGGAGAGCCGAGACCCTGACCCTCGAGGGCGAGGAATTCACGGGCACATACATGTTCATGACGAGCGGCGAGTACGATTTCCGCGTGATCGGCATCCGACTCGGAGAGGTGGAGGAGCTGGTTCTCTACGAAGCCGCCGAGCACATGGAAGTCGAGCGGATCCACCAGGAAGTCGGCGATTTCATCGTGGAATTCGAGACCTTCCCCGGTCACGTCCACGAGGGCGGTGAAGCGGCCGCGAGATTCTGGATCATGGAGGCTGAGGCGGACGATGACGGCCACCACCACATGATCGAAGGCCTGCAGGCCGAGATCCACGTCACCGACGCCACCGGCGTCGCCATGGAGCACGAGCCCCACGAGGAAGAGCCGGGCGTGTACGAAGCGCATCACACATTCCTCGAGGCCGGCGAGGCCCAATTCGAGATCCACTTCGGCGAGCCGGGAGCCGCTGAGTTCCACGCGGAGTTCCACGTACCCGTCTCGCACGAGCACTAGAAAGGAGACGCACAATGTCACGGATCAACAAAAAAGTGACGGCGGCCGTGGCGGGCGGGCTCCTCCTGTCTACTTTGGCCACAGCGGCAGCGGCGCAGGACGGGACCCCGCTCACACGCGCCAACATGGTGCTTACCGGTTATGGGTCGGCCACGTATCAGGCCGCCCTGAATAACGAGTTCGCAAACAATTTCACCGCCTCGATCTCACCGATCTTCCTGTACAACATGGGTGGGGACGTGCTGTTCGAGGCGGAGCTCGAGTTCGGCCTCAGCGGTGAGGCCACCACCACGACGCTCGAGTACGCCCAGATCGACTACCTCGGGTTCGAGAGGGTGATCATCACCGCCGGTAAGTTCATGATTCCCTTCGGGATCTTCGGGGATCGGCTGCACCCTTCGTGGATCAACAAGCTGCCCACTCCGCCGCTTCTCTTCGGCCACGGCCACGGCGGGGTCGCGGAGGGATCTTTGCTACCTCTGCTCTCGGATGCCGGAGTGATGGCGCGGTTCGCCCAGCCGCTCCAATCGGGTTGGAGCCTCAACCTGTCGCTCTACGCGACGCAGGGGCCCACGCTCGTAGATGAGACTGCCGGTGGCGAGGACGGGCACGGCGATGAGCACGGTGCCGGCGAGGACGGTCCCGCGAGCATCGGCGCCCCGGCCGTGGGTTTCGGCATCGCGTTCGACGACAACAACAAGAACAAGATGATCGGTGGACGTTTGGGATTGGTGAAGGGGCCGAACTTCGAGGTGAACTTCTCTGCCTTCAACGCCATGTACGACGAGGGCAACTACCAGTCGTACAACGCCCATGCCGTTTCACTTCAGTGGCGCCTGCGGAGCGTGGAGTTCAAGGGTGAGTATGTCCATCTCATGCAGGAGTTCCAGAGCGACCAGACGTTTCCAACGCTCATCACGTCCGGCTACTACGTCCAGCTCGCCCGCCGCATAGGACGCTGGGAGCCCGTCGTGCGCTGGAGTCAGCTCCTGGACGGTACGATTGACAGTGAGGCCGTACTTCCTGGCAAAGAGATCCTCGCGTTGGGTCTCGACTATTGGATCGACGCCACCATCCCGGTAAAGCTGGCCTACGAAGTCCGCCTTGATGCGGACGACAGTCTCCTGCTCCAGTGGGCATTCGGATTCTGAGAATCATAGATCTTAGGAGGATCACCATGAAGTACGTTTCCAAGGCCTTCCTGCTCGGGATCAGCCTGCTGGCGCTCCCCGCCGGAGTGAGTGGCCAGGACCCGGCCAAAGTGGCTGAAGGGGCCAGGACATGGGCCCAAAACTGCACGCGCTGCCACAACGCTCGCTCACCGCTCGAGAGAAACGACAGTGATTGGGCTATCATCGTCGGACACATGCGGGCGCGGGCGAACCTGACGAAGAGGCAGGCCACCATGATCACCATCTACCTGCAGACGATCAACAGGCCGGAGGGGTTCCAGGTGCTCGTAACGCCCGAGGCGCCAGAGGAGACCCCGGCTGCCCCGGCCGCCAAGGACCCGAAGCCGGACAAGGCAGGGAAGAA
The DNA here is from genome assembly GCA_022561145.1 of Gemmatimonadota bacterium. Classification (GTDB taxonomy): domain Bacteria; phylum Gemmatimonadota; class Gemmatimonadetes; order Longimicrobiales; family Gaopeijiaceae; genus JACZXQ01. The sequence continues at coordinate 17,163 of JADFRS010000040.1, read as the reverse complement.
GAAACCGGTGAGTGGCTCGGGGTTCTGACCGAATTTGGTACGTTGAGAAGCTCATGCCTTGCGGGTGTCGGGCTCGACTCTGGCGTGCTGCTCGAGGTGCGGGCGGGGCTCGATGTGGACGAGAGCGTCGAGGATCCGGAGATCCGAGTCCATGAGGCGGTCCTTCACCAGGTGCGCTATCTCGTGTCCTTCCCGCACCGAAAGCTCTGCGTCGACCTCCACGTGGATATCCACCCAGAGCACCAGGCCGCTACGCCGTACCCGGAGAAGGTCGATCCCCTCCACGCCTGGGACGGACTCGGTGACGTCTCGGATTCGATCCCGGATCTCGCCTGGTGCCGCCACGTCCAGGACCTCTTTCAGCGACGCCCTGAAGAGGCGGATCCCGTTGTACGAGATCACAGCGCACGCTACCAGGGCGGCCCAGTCGTCCGCGCTCTCGAATCCCTCGCCGAAGATTAACGCGACGCTGATGCCCACGAAGGCTGCCAACGACGTCAGGGCATCGGAGCGATGATGCCAGGCGTCGACCTGGAGCGCCTGGCTGCCGATGGCTTCCCCCTTGGCGGAAAGCATGCGGAACATGGCCTCCTTGGTGGCCACAACCCCGACCAGGACCACTAGCGTAAAGACCGCCGGACCTTGGTGAGGCGTCACGATCTCCTGGACGGCCCCCACCGCAATCCCAACCGCGGCCATGAGCAGCACCGTGGAGACCACCAACGACGCCAACGGCTCCGCCTTTCCGAGACCGTAGGGATACCGCTCGGTCTGGGGGATCGCGCTGACTCGAAGCCCTCCCCAGATGAGCAGGCCGCTGAAGATGTCGAGGACCGACTCGACGCCGTCGGCCACCAACGCGAACGAGTTTCCAACGATGCCGGCGGCGATCTTCGTGGTAGCCAGCAGCGCGCTGGCGATGACCCCGAGCGCCACCGCCCGGGTCCCTTCGGCTACGGCTTGATCGAGCTGCCGCGGCGTGGCCGTCGCAGCGGGTTGTTGTGATCCACTCAAGGCATTGTCACAACACCGCCCGCCCCTTGCTAACGGTCAACGGCTTCAGCCTCCTCCCTTGCGGGCCGGCAGCTCGAGCGTCGCACGGTCACTGATGCGGAAGCCGAAATCGACCGTGTGCGTTTCCTCCTCCTCTCCCTTGCGGAAGCTCAAGACCGACTCATACTCACCCGCGGCGGTGAAGATGTGGCGAGTCTGGTAGAGACCTGGATCGCGGCGCGTGCCACGCACCGGGAAGGGTCCGAACTCCTCGCCGTCTCGCGTAATCGTCACCTCGGCCCCCTGAAAGTCCGTGTAGGGCTCGTCGTCATCCAGTGAGCGGACCCGCCAGCGCAAGAACTGCATCTCGTCGGTAAGCGCGGGCTCTGGCTCGGCCCCGAAGACCACCGACAGGCCGGCCACTTCCTTGCGCTCGTGTATCACGGCGGCATCGCTTGAGGATACCGCGGCCGTAACGATCGCCGCGACCACAACCAGCAGGAGAAGTGCGGGGAGCCTCGTGCGTCGTCGCATGGCGTACCTCCTTCAGTGTAGGGAATCGTTTGAGATCAGCCGCCATCCCGCTTGGGCCGTCCCGACGTGTGCATGTGAACAATCTGCCAACGTCCATTCATCTTTTCCAGCACCGCCGTGCCCCGCCCCTCGATCTCGGTGTGGCCACGGGAGGTATCCACTGACAGGTCATAGCGAAAGGCCGTCCAGGCCACGTCGCCCCTGACCTCCGGCTCGATCGAGAAGTAGCGATACTGGAAGTTCTCGAAGCCCTCCAGCTCGGGAGCAAGGTGGTTGTCTCGGTAGTCTTCCCAACCGTGGTTGACGCCGGCACCCTCGATGATGTGAACCCCGCCTCCCGAGGCATACAGCGTGTCCATCGCTCCGAGATCGCCCTCTTGAGAGTACTGGGCAATGGCCAGAAGCACCTTGACTACTGCTGATTCATCGTCATTCTGGGCAAGTGCCACACTGGGGGCGGCGGCAGCCACCAGCATCGAGCAGATCATCGCGGACAGAATCCGTTTGGTCATAAGACCCCCTCCTGGTTCAAAGAATCGATGCGCCCTCGAAGACGCATGCGCTGGTCTCGTCTAGACCTCGACGGAGGGAGTGCCCCTGAGCAGAGCTAGGCCGAACCCTCCCGCAAGCCCGATCACCAAGCCGATCACACCCCAGCCCACTCCGGTCGTGGACCGCTGGATGATCATCTCCTCAGCGGTGGCCCCGGAGGCCATGGACTCGTCGTGCCCTTCCTCGGCCGCCTCCGGAGAAGCGGCGGTGACCGAGACGTCCATGGTCGCCGACCGGTCGCCATCAGGAGCGTACGCCACCAATTGATACTGCCCTGGCCTCACGTTCGCCGGAATGGCGAGGTCGATCGTGAACTTGCCCTCGTCGTTCGTGTCGACGTCCCCGAGCGCGTAGTCGTTGAGCGCGCCGAGCAAGACCAGCCTGAAGGTCTCCCCGTTGCTGAACTCCTCGCCAACCAGAGGTAGGTCTCGACCCGCCTCCACCGAGGACTGGGTGCTCTTCAGGATGGCCTCGGGATGCACGGCGGCCATCAAGACACCGGCAAACAAGAGCACTGCTAGTCTTCTCGTTCCAGTACGCATTTTCTTCACCCTTTCGAGTTACATGCCGATGTGCTGTTGGGCCTCGCCAAACACACCGTACAGCCATAGGCCTAGAATCGCGAGAGCGAGTGCCAGAGCGACCCATCCGACCCAGCCGTGCCGTCCGGGAGTGTCGTCCTCGCCGCGATCGAGCAGCGGGACCAGCCCCAGGAAGAGGAATACGATGGAGGGACCGAGGATCATCCCCCATGCCCCCAGGAGGTTCTCCAGGCCGTACACCCACAGAACGGGCCAGAAGGGTTTGGTGATCTCCACACCCGGCACGGCCGGGAAACCGATCCCCACCGGGACGACTATGGCCAGAACGCCAAGACCCGCGAACAGGAGGAAGCCGAACCCGGCGAGACGAGTCGCGTGGTTCCTGAAGATGCCGGTCTCGGAGTAATCCGCGTGGATGCCGAGCTGGCGGATGAGCCAAAAGTGCAGGGCGATCAGCAACCCCAGGAGCAACGGAAACAAGCTCGTGTGGAGGCTGAAGATCCTGGACAAGAGCGATGTGCTCGGGGTGAACCCTTCCGTAAAGAATACTCCGAAAGCCCCTGTCAGCCTTCCTCCAGCCACGAAGTGCGCAAGCGCCTCGAATCCCTCTTGATCGTAGCGGAGCGCGCTTCCGGTCACGACCAGCAAGAAGATGAGGCCGGCCATGGCGACCCCGGCCCACCAGGTCACCTCACGTGGCTTCTTGTAGGACCGTCTCCAAAAGACGTAGGCCAGGTGCGCCGTAACGGTCAGGACCACACCGCCCGCGGAGAAGTAGTGGATGCTCCGGATCCAATCACCGAGCGGTGCACGACTGATCAAGTAGAGAACACTGTCGTGGGCCCCGCGCGGTGTTGGATCGTAGTACTGGGCCATATACAGCCCGGTGACGACGAGTACGCCGATCAGGAAGGCCGTGAGTCCCCCCAGCATGTACCTCAGGCGACCGGTAGCCTTCGGTACCTCGTAGTCGAGGGCGTCAAGCGCCAGACGTTCGTTCAGCGCCTCGCGCAGCGTGTCGATCATTCGTCACCGTCCTCCCGGACGGGTCGAAGCGCGTCCGTTACTCAGCCGCTGCAGATCCTGGTCCATGGCCACCGGCGTGGCCTTCAGGTCGATCCGATCTCGATACTTCGAAATCATACGTTCACCATCGGAGTTCAGAAGCTCGAGGGCGGTTGCGAGATCGAGGTTACCCACGGAATGCTCCTCGATCATCCGACGCTGCAGCGCCGCGAGGAACTCACGCGCCGCCCGCACCGCACGTGTGTGGTGGTTGTCCATCACCATGGCCGGCATCTCCATCGACATTAGCGACTTGGGCTGCTGTGGGTCTCCCTCGACCATCATGGACGGCATACCCATCATCATACCCCCATCCATAGCATGCCCACCCATGGGTTCAGTCGGTAATTCGAGGTCGAGGTGCTCCAGAACCGCCTCGTACGCTCCGTCCCATTCCATCAGGTTCAGGACCGTCTCCAGGTCCGGCAGGCCGGTGGCCTCCAGGCCGTGAGCGAGCTGGTAGGCTTCGAGCGACCTGACAGTGGAAGGTCCCAACAGGCCGTTGATGGCGCCCGAAAAAGAGCCGTCCTCCGCCAACTTGATCTGGAGGGCGGCCACGGCGGGTCTGATGAGTCGGAAGACCTTGTTGTCGTCGGTCGGCATGACCATCGGCATGGCCGCCATCTGGGGCATCGACCCCGCCGGCATCATGGCCCGATGATCGTGTTCAGTGGTGGTCTGGGCCGTCACCGGCCCGGAAGCCACTGCCAAGAGAAGGGCGCAACCGGTCCATGCCCCCAGGCGATCGCCTCGCCTAGGCCTGCCATGCCGGTGATTCCACCTTGCCATCACGATATGTACCCATGCTCGAGGTTGAGGATGTCGTCCCTGTCTCCGAAGTAGTCGTTGAACATCGACTGAAAGGAGAACACCAGCACGAACTTAATCGAATGAGATCGCCGCAGGCCGAGAAGCTCGACCAAGCTCCCCGAAAGGCTCTCATATTGGTACTGCACACCGAGGTCGACGCCTTGTCCGAGCTGAAAGAAAACATTGGGAACCACGGTGAACCGCGACGCATCGACGCCGCTGAACGTCTTGTACCCGACCGTGGTCGCAACCTGAAGGCGATCCAGTTGGTAAGGCCGTCGCAGGAGCCGCAGGGACGCGACGAGCGCGGTGGATCTAGAAAGCGCTCGACCCAACGGTGTGCCCAGGGTGGTGGCGACCGCGTCGACGGGTGCGCCGGCGTCTATTCCGCGGCTGTGGATCACCTGGCCCCGGAGTTCGACGTTTCGAAGGGGGTTGCGTGAAAGATTGATGGCTAGTCCGGCAGAGAAGCCGGTCAACCAGTTTCCCCCAGGGAGATCCACCTTCTGACTATGAAAGCCGATCCCTGCCTCACGAATGACGCCCGAATATCTGATGCCCTGCGGCAGTCGGTATCCCAGAAATCCGCTCGTGGAGTTGACCTCGAAGTCGTTCAGGCGCTCCCCCGCGACGTCGGTGACGGTCCAATTACTCGCTTGCCCCCGAGCGTGGAAGCGGCCGCCCGATCCGAATAGCTCCGCCCGGGCGACGTTGCCGTAACGGCTGAACTCCGAGTTGTCCGCGTTGGAGAAGCCGTTGAGCACGAACGCATACTCGAGAAGGTCCTCCTCCCGGAGCGTCGGGAACTCGAGGGCGAAATTCTCCAGGCGGGTTCTCCCCAAGGTCCCTCGAAAGGCCCGGGTGTCATAGAAGACGTTGATCTGGTTGTAGAAGACCTCGCCCAGATCCGTTTCGGCGTCGGGGAAGACAAACCCGAGAAGCATTCCGGCGCGGTGGTTCGTGTAGAGCTGCCGGTCGAGGCGCAGCAGCAGAAATGAGTCCGAAAAATCGCTCACGATGCTCTGGTTGGAGGCTTCCGCTTCCGAGTCCTGGTCGATCGATCGGTTCAGATTGAGGGAGACCATTCCGGTGCCGGCCAAAGTAAGCCGTGCCGACGACTCCTGGCCCATGGTCGGGCTCGGCATCATGCAGAGGAGCCAGGCCGCGATATGGGCAAGCCACACACGCTTGCCGCCGCCCGACGAAAAGCCACTCCGCTCCTTCATTCGTCGAGCGCGATCTTCGGGTGGTACCCGTCGTAGTCGTCCATCTCCTCGTAAACCAGCATGGTCAACATGCCACCCGGGTACATCCCGTTGTTCGTGACCCGGCTCGTATCGTGGTCGTGGAAGGTCCAATACCCTGGGTTGTAGCCCTCGATGATGATGTCTGCCGTCTTCCCTGGTCCGACCGAAATCGTGTTGATCTGAAGGGGGCTGCTCAGGACGTTTCCGTCTTCGGCAACCTGCCAGAACTGGTGGCCGTGGAGATGCATGTGGTGCGTCAGGCCCCCGCCGTTGATCAGCCTCACTCGAATGGTCTCGCCTCGGCGGATCATGATGGGTGCTGTGAGGGGGTAGGCTTTCCCGTTGATCGCGAAGAAGTTGTAGTTCTGGGCGGCACGTTCTCTCTTCTGGTTCCGGTTGGGCAGATACGGGGGGTCCCAACCTCTGTCGATGGCCGCCAGAAAGGTCTCCTTGCTCTCGAACACCGCCAGCGTCTCCTCGTCGAGGGCTCCCTCCTTCATGAGCCACATGCGCTGCTTCATGCGCTCCAGCATGAAATTCAGGTCGTCTCGGGCATCGTTGGTCGCGAAGCTCTCGAGGACGAGCGTGTAGTCGCGCGTATATCCGAACTCCTCCTTGATCGGATCCCGCTCCGGCTCGATGATGAGAGCCCCGTGCATCGCGTGTTGCATGTGGAGCGGCGTCCCGAAGTGGCAGTGGTACAAGCGCGTACCCGCCGGAATGGCCTGAAATGTGTATTCGAACGTGGCGTTCGGCATGACCGGGTGCTGCGTAGTGTAGGGTACGCCGTCGTTCTCGTACTGGAGGTCCACACCATGCCAGTGGATGGTGTGCATGAGCTCCGTGCGGTTGGTGAAGTAGACCTTGACCCACTCCCCTTCCCTGAATCGGAGCTCCGGTCCGGGCACCTGTCCGTTGAACGCCAGAACGTGGAAGGAATACCCGGGCACGATCTCGTGTTTGATGATCTGGATGTCGAGCTCCACCTCACGCAGCTCTTGTGCCGGCGCCTCACTCGGGGGCAAGACGGCGTCTTGGTGACGCCACCACCCCTCGGGTCGGTCCGGCCACGCCCGCCCGCCACCGTGGGTGGCGGAAGCCTTGGCTTCTGCCTCTCGAGCCAACACTTCGGCTGAGCCGTCGGGCGTGTTCAACGGCCCCCCCGCCACTACAGCACCGGCAACTCCGAAGGCGCCGGCCTGGAGGAACTCTCTCCGGCCGTACGTGGTCTCGCCGCGGCTCTCATCTACACACGCGGATTTGATGGGTAATCGCACAATGGATCCTCGTCCTGGGTTGTCTGAACTCGAGGTTTGTTGTTCGAACTCAGACCCAACGAGGAGGGGGAACGGTCACCCGAATGTGCGGAGAGGGTCCGCCTGCAACATAAGGAGCGGCTGCCGAGACCAGGGAGGCTCGCGCCGGAGATGCTCCGCCCTCAGCCGCCACCGCGACCGATCCACAGATCACCATCTCGCACGTCCTGGAATCGACCGTCTCCTGGGATTCATCGGTTTGGTGGGGCGCTCCTGTGCCACCATCGGAGAGGTGGCCCCCTTGAGGACCGTCGCCCATGTCAATCATGGTAGCGAGCGATGAAGAATGGCCAGCGTGACAAATGCACACCGTCTCGCAGGCGAGGGCCCCCGCATAGACTACCAACATCATAACGGTGAAACGCTTGACCATAGCGGACGTTACCGCTTTCCGTTCAATTGATCAATGCGGAGACTCACGCGCTATCACTAGCCTTCTACACCTTTGCCACGGGATCTCTCCGGCGGTGGGGCCGGCCGGTTTCACCTGCGGCCGCTCTCTCGGGAACCGAAGGATCGAACAGCATTCGGACGGGCACTCGACCCTGGAACCTTGGACTGCGTTCGAAGGTTTATCTTGCCGAAAGGGCAACGTTGACCGTCTGCTTGACTTCGACCAGGGCGAGGCACCGTCAACCTACGCGGGACGTGGCATGATCACCATCGAAAGGGACGCGGAAAACCTGGTGGAATGCGTCGAAAAACCATACACTTAGGACCATAGGAGGAGGCATGAGGACTCTCGCCACGGCGCTGGCCCTGACCGGCGCCCTCACGCTCCCGGCGACCTGGGCCACGGCCCAGGAGCCGGCTACGGCAGACGGCGGGCCCCGCATCATCGAGGTCACCATCCTCGGCATGGTCTGCCCGTTCTGCTCCTACGGCGTGCAGCAGAAGATGAAGGGGCTGGAGGGCGTGGCCGATCTGGAGATCGACCTCGACGAGGGCCTTGCCACGCTGACCGTGGCCGACGGCAAGGATCTCTCGAACGAGGTCCTGCTCGAGACTGTGAAGAACGCCGGCTTCGAAGTGGCCAAGATCTCACGCACCTTTGAATCCGAGTTTCCGGACTACGAGCGGGAGAAGGGGGTCCTCCGTCGACAATGCTGAAGGCTATCGTCACAACCTCCGGAGGAGTCGCCGCCGCCGCAGCTTCCGCGCTGTGCTGTGCTGGTCCGCTGCTCGCCGTTACGGTCGGGGTCTCCGGCGCCGGCCTGTCGGCGACGTTCGACCCGTTGCGCCCTTATTTCCTGGCCGCGACGGGAATCTTGCTCCTGACGGGTTTCTATCTCGTGGATCGTGAGGACAGGGTGGCGTGCGAGAGCGACAAGCCCTGCGCCGATCCGGTCGTGCGGCGCCGCATGAAGATCATGCTCTGGCTCGGGACGGTTGTGGCCGTCGTTTTCGCCACGTTTCCGCGCTGGCAATACCTGGTCCTGTGATCCACTGAGGAAATCACCATGTCGAAGACACAGTGGGTGCTCGCGACGGCCGTCATCGGGCTTGGGATCTTCGCCCAGATACCGAACCACGAGCCAATGCCGGACGCCCAACATTCCGGCGACGACGGCCACGACCATCCGGTCATGACCGAGACCACCAGTCGGCTGGCTCCGTCCGAGGCACAAAACGCTACCACGGTGCTCCTCGACGTAACGGGGATGACCTGACCCGGATGTTCATCGGCGGCCCGGGTGGCCGTGGAAAGAGTAGCCGGCGTGATCGAAGCCGAGTTCGACGACGAGCTCGACGCGGGGCGGGTTACGTATGATCCTGAAAAGACAGATCCGGCGACCTTTATCAGTGAACTCGAGCGAATGACGGGATTTCGGGCAGCGCTGCGTGACGAGACGGCACGCGAGCCGCGCTAACCCACAATGGAGGGATCGGTCTGTTGAGTAGAATCGAACTGGTGTATGACCAAACGTGCCCCAACGTAGAGGCCGCGCGTGAGGAGATACGGTCCGCTCTGGCAGCCACCGGCCTGTCCGAGGAATGGGTGGAGTGGGACCGTGAAGCGGACGACAGCCCGGAACGGGTCCGCAGCTATGGGTCTCCAACCGTCCTGGTCGACGGAGTGGATGTCTCCGGAGCCGGATCCGAAGCCGACGCTAATTGCTGCCGCGTATACTTGACGGAGGACGGACTCGGTAGAACCCCCTCCGCAGGAAGAATCCAGCAGGCCCTTACGACCTCATGAGGTGCACCCCGCCTGGGACACAGCCCGGCGGACCTGGATCTCAGCTCGATTGTTCTCGTACCGTGCCGTGGTGTGATCCACGGAAGGCAATACCCTTTCCCATGTCGGTCGCGAGGCTCCACTTGAGCAGGTCGCGAGCGGCGTAGAGCCGTTTCTTGACCTCGCAGACAGTGGAGTCCAGGACCGACGCGAGCTCGCTGTACGAGAAGCCCGCGATGTCGCTCAAGGCCAGCACCCGCCGGGCGCTCAGGGGAAGGCGTCCGATGGCCCGGTGAACCACGACCGGCGTCAGGTTTCTCAAGAGGGCGGCCCGCGCGGGCTCGTCCATGAACGCCTTGTTCAGGAAGGTCGCCGCCGGTGCCCACGTGTCGGCCCGCTCTTCCTCCATGATCTCGTCCACGTCGAAGAGACGCCGGTGCTCCTGGACCAGCACCTGCGCGATCCACACGCGCGGCTCGAGCTTGTCGAGCCGGTCCTTCCAACTGCGGTACGCCGCGAGGATGGCGTCCTGAAGCAGCCTCTTCGCGCTCGATCGGTCGGAGGTGAGCTGCACGGCGATCCGGTAGAGCATGTCGAACTCCGCCAGCGCCTCTTCCTGAAACGAACTCTCCAGCTCGTATTCCCGGACCGCCACGTCATGCGCCGCGCCGTGGCCCACCGCGTGCTCCGTGATCATCATCCTACCCCCCCCGCCATCCTGTGCTGGACGCACGCCGTCTCGTTCGTCATGGAGACTCCACACCCCTCGCCGCTCGCGGCGGGCAAAGATCCCGCATGAAGAAGCTGGGTGTGGGAAAGCCCGCTTCGTGACCGCATTTCGTCGTAGAGCCGGTTCCGCAACTGCCTCCGGCCGCGGAAGGTGCGACTCTTCACGGTCCCTATCGGGATCTCCAGGATCTTCGAGATCTGCTCGAAGGAGAGACGTTTCACATCGGCAAGAATGACTGCGTCCCGGTACCACTCGGGTAGCTCTTCGATCGCTTCGAGCAGTGTATCGTCGACGGTCTGGCGGAAGAACTCGGCCTCGGGGTCGGTCGCCTCTTCCCTGAATGAGCACTCCCACGGCCACTCACCGGCGTTGGTACGGTCTAGCAATTCCCTCGCCGAGCGCTCCCGCTCCTTCTGTCGCAGGAATAAGTTGCGGCAGATGGTGAAGAGCCAACTCCGGATCCGAGTCCCTGACTCATAGAGGTGCCACGAGCGATATGCGCGCAGGAAGGTTTCCTGGACCAGATCGTCAGCCTCGTCCGGGTCGCTAGCCAGTCGCAGGGCAAAGCGATAGACGGCGTCGGTCTCCGGCACGGCTTCCCGCTCAAAACCGGAGCGCCTTTCCTCTTCCGCGGTCTCAGTCGTGAGCCCAGGAAGCGTGTCCAGCATCGGTGCTGACTCGGTTGCGACGGCCGTTCCGTTCATAGCTCTCACTCCGATTGCGAGGTCCACTTGGAAGCGCATCTAGCGGATAAACAGCGTGTTGATGGAGCTGGCGAGGTAATTTTGCACTGTCCAGACGATCTCGTCTCCGGCCACTGCGTTGATCTTGGGCGTCGTGACCGTATCTCCGCTGCCGATCGCCGTGGCCTCAAGCTGGAAGTCCTGCACGCCCTGCAGGAGATGAGGCGGGATCCTCAGGGTTCTCGTCTCCAGGGTGCTGAGGGTCGCGAGGCGCCACATGCGGAGGCCATCGATCAACAGATAGACCTTCATGTCGGACCAGTTCTGGTTCTCGATATGGGCGGTCACTCCCTTGGGCTGGGAACGGTTCAGATCGCTACGTCCCCCAAAGCCGCCCGATGCACAACCCGTGGAGGCGAACAGAATGGGAACTGCGAGCAGCGGCAGGAGTCCCGCCCGCCGAAAGATCCTGACCCGATTCGAAGTCTTCATGGTTCAGCGTCCTAACTGTTTGCGCTTTTCAGCGCGTCGGGGTCCTTAACAACTGTATCCAACGAAAAGCAGGGGTCGTGCCAAGACCGCGACAGCGATATGGCCCTAGATCCAAGCTGTGGTTTGGTAAGTACTTAGGTGATTTTGCAGAGACGTCCTGAACTCCCCTGATCGAGCGGCATTTGCCGACATTTGGGCAGCTAGCCGAAATGGTGGCGGCCCCGAGACACCTTCCCTGGGGCCTCGCCTTCGGGATAGCCCGGAGCGGGGGCCCGTCTCCGAGGACGGTGCGGGAGATCGGCCGAGGCAATCCGCGTGGGCCGTGGGAGTGGGAAGCAGCGTAGAGAAGCGGCGCTACCCAGGAGGGGATGCGCCGGGAGGCCTGGAGGTCGGTGCTTAGGGGGTCCCGGGTTGGCTAGGCCTAGTTCTCCCTCTTGATCGCAAGCTTTCCATCCTCGCCTGGAGGGTGGTCCGCTTGAGGCCCAAGCGCTTAGCGGCTCCCTGCCCAGCCCCCCAGACTTCGGTGATGACAACGAATGAGAACTGCTATCACGGCTACCGGTTCCCCTCTGAGATCATCGGTCCCGGCGCCTATCAGGGCGAGAAGTAGTCTATCGTTACTGTCGATTCAACTGTCGATTGGTTGCGGCAGATCACGACGTCTCCTGGATGATGATGACGAAGATGATCTCACGGGTCGCTCTCGCGTTGGCGCTGCTGGTAGCTACGGTGGGGACGACGACGCTGCACGCGGATACATTCGACCGTGTCGCCCCACATGTGGTAACCTCTGGCGCGGAGGGAGGCCCGACGGTCCGCGTCACTAACAACAACTACGGCCACGTGAGGGTGTACGTGGTCGATTCCGACAACCGCCGTCACCTGCTAGGCAGTGTGAGCCCCTCCAGGGTCAAGGACCTGCAGATTCCCGCGGGCTTGGTCCGGGGAAACGGCACGGTCCAGCTCAGGGTCTATCCGGTCCTGCTAGCGCCCCGTCTCCGCGAAATCGCGCGCGAGCCTGCCGGGGTCCAGACCAAAGAGCTTTCAGTACAATCGGATCAAGTGATCCAGCTCTATCTGGAGCGAGACCTGACGAACTCAATGGTCGGTATCGTTCCAAGCTAGGGAGCCGACCAGCGCCTGGATCGAGGCGCGGCGGCCCAGGAATCTGGCGACGTTCCAGTGGCCCCGGTGAGCTGCCATCTCATCGGGGCTTTTTCATGATTTCAACGCGACTGAGTCGCTGATTGTCATTCGGCCCCGAGTCTTCCGAATGGACCGCAGTATCATAGGTCCGTCCTCGATTCAAGCTGGCTTCAGGGTGTCCAATATCCAGGGCATGAGCTCGGAGACGGTCGGGTGGACGAGCACTGATCTCCGGCAGTCCGTGCAGGGCAGACCGCTGTACATGAAAGCCGCGAACATGTTGACGATCTCGTCACCACCCGGTCCCAGAATCGCGGCACCCAGGATCTGATCCGTATCGCCGTCGACCAGGAGTTCAGCGAAACCGAGCGTCTCTCCCATCTCCTTGGCCCTGCTGATTCGCGACATCGGCCGCGTGGCCTTCAGTACTTTGTGCCCCTTTGCGACGGCCTCCCCTTCTGTCATTCCCACACGACCGAGCGGGGGGTCGATGAAGAGCCCGTACCCGTGGATCCGATCCGACAGTTTCCTGGTGCCACCGCGCATCTGGTCGAGGACAATCTCGGCGTCGTTGACCGATGTGTGGGTGAACGCGCCGTGTCCGTTGATGTCGCCGAGGCCGAAAACGCCCTTCACGCTGGTCTGGCAAAGATCGTCGACCTCGATGTAGTCCCGTTCGTCGAGTGCGATACCGGCTGCCTCGACGTTGAGCCGGTCCGAGTTCGGGACCCGGCCGACCGCGACGAGCAGGTGAGAGCCGGTAATCAGGCGCTCTTCGCCACCCTGTACGATCGTGACCGCAACATCGGCGTCCTCTCGAAATACGAGCTGAGGTGCCGCCTCGATGACGGTGACCTGCGCACCGAATCTTCGGAAGATCTGACTGAACTCCAGCCCGATGTAGCTCCCTCCCAGGATGATCAGGTGCTCCGGCACCTCAGTCAGCTCGAGGAGTCGGCTGTGATCCAGCCATGGAACGGTCTCCAGCCCCGGAATCTCGGGGACGCGCGGGCGTGCTCCGGCGTTGATGTAGATCCGATCGGCAGTGATGCTCTCGTCGCCGACACGAATCTGGCGCGGACCCTCAAATCGGCCCCAGTCCTCAAACAACGAGACGTTTTCCGCCGAGGAGATCCACGAGACCATCCCGGTGTTGTCGCGAATGGCGTTCATGCGCGCCCGAACGGCTGCGAAGTCTATCTCGACTTCCTTCGGACGAATGCCGTACTCCGGGGCCCGCCTCACCATACGAGCCACCTTGGCGCTGGCCACGAGCGCTTTCGTGGGGGTGCACCCCGTGTTCACGCAGGTGCCGCCGATTCGATCTCCTTCAATGACGGCGACCGAGTCTCCGGTCGGCAGGAAGTCGCCCAGTAGGGTGCCCGTTGCCTGGCCGGTCCCGAGTATCAGGTGTTGGAAATGGCGCATGGGGGCCTCCTCGAGGGGTGGGACGTTGGACGTCTGATGCCAGGAAAAGATGCGGCCGGATGCCGGCCGTCGCGAGTTCCCGCCTAGGCCACTACCTGCGCGCAATCATCGGCGGCCAAGTCGCCGCTTCGAACGCCCTCCCCCCGACGCATCTGCCGTCCGCAAATTTGCTTCAGTTAGCGGTCGCTAGGACCGGGCCGGCACCGGGTAGACGGAGCCAGTGTAAACCAGGCCGAGGATGCTGCCGTACATCAGGTGACCAACCAGGCTGGGGACCATGACCGCAGCAGCGGCGGCATTCCAGTTGACGCCGAAGCCCATCGGCATCAAGGTGAGGGGTCCCAGGATCCACCAGGCCCCACCGTATACGAGGCCGGCCCCCAGACCGCTGAGCGCCCCGCTCACGAACCGACCGAGTACAATGGCGAAGCCTGCCCCGATAATCGCGCTGTTCACCATGTGCACGACGAAACCGACACCCATGATTCCCATCATCGCTCCGGAGACCAAACCGCCGGCGACGCCACCGTAGGTGCCCCACTTCAGTTCGCTCGTGCTCATGTCCATATCCTCGTCAAGTACGTTCTCGAGGGATCGGAAAATCCAGCCAGACCATCAACCGGACTCCTGAGGTTGCCAGTGAGTGGGCCAAGGGGACATTTCATTACAGTTGCGCCTGAGCCGCCCACGCTGCGGTGGTGAATCGTAACTCGCAGCAACCGTGCGAAACCTGTGGACACGTTCTCACAGTTATGGTGGGTCTTTCCGGCATCTATCGAGGCCGTTGGACATCCACCAAGAGGAACGGTCAACCGACGCCCCGCGTTCAGTTGACATGGCGGCCAAGTCCATTCGAATTACTCACCGCAACACGGGTACCGTGATTGCCGAGGGGCCTATCGGCTGGGGCATCACCCCGTTCGAGGGCAACTTCTACATCCGGCGTAAGTATCTGAAGACCGCCGGATTCAAACCCAATTTCATCCCCGGTCTGTGCCCGTACAAATTCCTGTACGTTTGGTTGGATTTGAAACTGGCAAACAACGAGAAGCTGAGCAGCCTCGGATGGATGTACTGGTTACCCAATCCGCTGCTCCCGTTCATCTGGTTCCGCGTCGCCGTTCCCAACTCCCATCCCGAACTTCTCGTCGAGGAGATCACCACGGCAACGTGAGGCCAGGCGATGGTGTCCTAGGTAGGGAGCCCTTTGCGCCTTTGCTACCCAGTATCTAGCTTGTAATACGAACCCACCGAACATGAAAAAGCATACCCTCGTCGCGTTATTGCTGTCGCTTTCTTGCAACAGCCCCTCACAACCTCCACCAGGACCTGTTCAAGCCGTTGAAGATCTGGTGATCCGATTATTCGGCGGCTCCGTTTCATCCTTCCATTTTGAATTGTTAACCTCCCCCACTGAGTTCGACATATTCGAAATTGAGGGCACGGGGTCGAACGTGACCTTTCGCGGAAACAATGCCAATGCCCTGGCCTCCGCCCTGAATCACTACTTGAAGTACTACTGCTGGAATCATGTATCGATCTATTCCGATTACCTCCTACTGCCCGACCCTTTGCCCGATGTGCCTACCCTGGTTCACGTGGAATCTCGCTTCAAGATTAGGCATTTCGACAACTACGTAGCCGCCAACTACTCGAAATCCTTTTGGGACTGGCCAGAGTGGGAACGGTATATCGATTGGCTGGCATTGAGTGGTGTCAATTTGGCTCAAGCCGCCGTCGTTGGCGTTGAGGCTGTCTGGCAAAATACTCTGATCGAATTGGGAATAACGGATAGTAGAAACAGGGATTTTCTGGCGGGGCCGGGTTTCACCGCCTTCGGGGGTTTAGGGTTGCTCCAGGGATATGGAGGTCCTGTTTCACAGGCTTGGATAGACAGGCAAGCAGACCTGCAAAAGAAAATCGTGACAAGAATGAAGGAATTGGGAATCGAACCCATCTTGCAGGGATACATAGGGTCCATGCCCAGTGCCCTGGTGTCAGCCTTTCCTCAAGTAGAATTCTTGGATATCGGCAGCTGGGTCGCTTGGCAAAGGTATCATGTGATTGATTACGAGGATCCGTTCTTCGACGTCATGGGCCAGGTGTGGTATGAGGAATTGGAAAAACTCTACGGTGAGATCAAGTATTTTGGAACGGACCCAGATTTGGAAATCGATTTTGGTAGTGGGTTCGATTTCGACTACGCTCTCGTTGGGCAAAAGATACAACCCATCCAGTTGGCCGCGAATCCAGAAGCGGTGTTGGTACTGCAGGGTTGGTCGGGCAAACCAGAAAAACGATTAATAGAAGAAATGGTTAGAGAACACGTTCTAATCATTGATTTGTGGTGTGACAACAAGTGCCAGTGGGACGAAACAGAGGCATTTTGGGGCTACCCCTGGATATGGTCCATCATTCAGAATTTTGGCGGGACGCAGCAAATGGGTGGCGACTTGCAAGGTATCGCCGATAAGCTGTTTGATGCGTTGGACAGTGATTCCAACGGGAATATGGTAGGCATGGGAGCGGTTCCTGAGGGAATCCATTCGGATCCGGTCTTGTGGGACATGATGTTTGATTTGACCTACAGAAATGTAGCCCCGACCATGACCGCCTGGCTGAAGGATTACGCCAAGCGCCGGTACGGAACGCAGTCGGATAAGATGGAAGAAGCGTGGGAGTTGCTGTACGAGGCTCTGTATGACAACGGTGGATATGGGGAGAAGCTAGCCTATGAGCCGAGTTTTGGTCGACTAGCTTTTGATCGAGGTCGACTGACCGGTCTGGTGAATATTTGGAAGCTATTCATGGAAGAGGCCGAGAGATTTGGAAGTGTGGAACCATTCAGGTATGACATGATGGATGTCACTCACGAAGTATTTGCGATGTATGTGAGATCTTGGATGCAAGGTCTCAGTGATCTCAACGCTTCACAAACCGTGACTGAGTTCGGGACAAGACGTGTAGAGTTCATGGAATTGCTCATGGATTTCGACAGGGTGTTCACTACTCATGAGCACTTCTCATTGTGTCGTTGGATTGGCGCGGCTCGCGATCTGGGTTCCACGGAAGCGGAAAAGGATCTATTCGAACTGAATGCCCGATTACAAGTCACCATATGGGGTCCGGGTGATACCTTGAACGACTACGCCGCAAAGACATGGGGCGGATTATTGAAGGATTTTCATGCCAGACGGTGGGACGCCTTTCTGGTCAATGTGGAGGAAGGACTGAAGGGCAACGATCCTGGTGCGGTCGATTGGATCGCGTTGGAAAAGGAATGGACCGAAGAAACCGGGCTCTGCGATGCGCCGGATTCCACCGGAAGTATGTGGGAGGAAATCGCGTATGTAGCTGAAAAATATTTCGATATCGATTTCACGCCGGTACCCACCGATAACTTGGCTGTTGCAGGTCTGAGTGGATCTAGCAATGGAGTGGCCCAC
>JADFRS010000039.1 GCA_022561145.1 Gemmatimonadota bacterium | reverse complement strand
ATCAATAAATATTACAACAACAAACAGAAATTCAATAAGAACAGTTGCAGAGTTCTATGATATCAATGTGAGCATAGAAGTAAACTCTGCAATAAATAATACAGTATTAAAGAACTATACAATTAAACTTACAGGAAACAATAGCGACTTTTCAGAGAACCTTACAGATAACAACCTGGGAAATATAACTTTCAGCTTGGGTAACAACAGCTATGATATAATAATAGATGCAGAAGGACACGCATTGTTCTTTACTTCGTTTTTCAATCGGATTTGGAACTTGGACACCGGCGCGAAGACTGTCTTACGGATTATCCTTCCAACGGATCACATCCCACCGCAGTCCGTCGTCGTTGTCGTGAGGTACGAAGATGGGTAGATTCCAGTCCTGCCAGTGATACGTAACTGCACTCGATTCCGGCTTTATCGTCAAGACCGGTTCTGGCTGTAGCCCGTAGTTCACCTCCAGCCACTCGGGAAAATAGAGAATCGGACTCGTGCCGTTGAGTTGAGTGAGAAATTCATCCAACCGGTCATGCCACCAGTCGCTGTTGTGGTTCCACTCGTTTCGCTTCTTAACTGTCAGTCTTTTGCAGACAATGCGTCCTTGCCAGTTTAGGATAGTTGCGTCTTGGTTGCTTTGCTTGATTTCAAATTTGTCGTCTATGGTTGCCATCCCCTGCACGGTCACTTCCGATACGTTTTCGATGTGCATGTCGTTGCCCGAGATCATGACGGGAAGCTGAATTGGCTGACTGGACCCTTCCAAAAGAGGAAGATTGTGAGGTTGAATGTTGACGTTGTCGCCGTGAATGTGAATCGTGTTACCGACAATCAACGTACCGCGGATCGTTACGTTGTCGTTAATCGTGAATCCACCAGTCCTGGCGTAGATACCCAAAGGATTCGTTAGAGGGTCCGGTTCCAGTGTCGTGTTACTTAAACTGGATGCGACCGTGGGCACAGTGTAAAACTCTCCGCCAGGATACAATTGGTACATCGATGGGTCGTCGGCGTAGGTGAGCGGATCGGTTCCGACCGAGGGGACATCGTTGACGGTCACATTCAAGTCGTTCTGCAGGTAGGACAGCGTGTTGGCACTTGATAGACTTGTCGGTAAGTCAATCGGCCCATCAAACGGACGGTTGTCGTCCATGCCGGCGGTGAACATCGCCATCAGGTCTTGAAGGTACCGTTGCCGAGGATTGTTGGCATCAAACGAGCCTCCGATCATTGCCGGAACGGATGAGTCCATGACGATATAGTCGCTGTGGTTGCTGTTTTTCACCTCGACTCCATCTAGATACAACCTCATCTTTATGCCGTCATACGTGGCCGCTGCAAAGTGCCACTGGTCGACCGAAATTGTGCCGTCGGTCGACAAACGGAACCGCAGGAAGTGTGACGCACCGGTTTTGACAATACTCAGCGTCCAAATGTGATCCGCGTTGGCTAGACCGTTCGTCTTGCATACGATCGGCACTTCATCATTAACCAGAGCGTCGGGTTTAAACCACGCGAGCATGGAAAACTGCTCGATCGCGCTGTTGTCGTCATGCACGTCCATCGTACCCAGATCGACAAAGCTTGCCGTTCCGTGGAAATCGACCGCGGTGTTCGGTTCATCCACAATCGGCGGCCCAGTCGTGCCGAGCGTCGTGGCGTTGTATGTGCCGTCGTTGTTGTTGGTCGCTTGGTCATTTGCAATTGTCGCACCGCCGGTTTCGTTCAGTCGCCACCAATTGATCGGATTCTTCGACGAGTACGCGGCGACCAATCCAGCGTAGGTCGTATCCGTCCCGAGGGCCGAGCCATAGAACTTGGAGATCTCATCCGCCGCCAACGCTTCCTTGAAGAACGCGACTTCATCGATCTTGCCGTCAAGCGCACCAGCCGCGCTCTCCGGCATGACCTCGCAGAACTTAAACTCTCCCTGCAAATAGATAGGACCTTCCATGCGAACGGGGATGTCGAAATGTACGTGATGGTTTGACCACTGGTAGAGGGTATGTTGCTGGATCGACGCCCAATCAGGGGGTGTTTCCGCGAGCTTTCGCGGCACCAACTGAACGACGGCTTGCTGCGTGTGTTCGGCGAAAATCGTTGAATCATAGAGATCCTCGACACGTCCGACCGATGTGATGGTCACGCGGTACGGGTACATCTCGTAGTCGGGATCCGCCGGCGTTAGAGCTGCGTCGCCCGTGGCGAAACTAACGCTGTATGACTCCGTCGTGCTGAGCCACCCTGTCAATTCGGAATCTATGCCTTCCCAGTCGTCTTGGTGAATTCTTCGCAGAGCGGTCGCCAAACCGGTGCTTGCCGCTTGCCTTGCATGTCCTCCACGCTGGCTGTTGTGTTGAATCTGCGCGTTGATGGCTTGCGACCGCATCATCGAATAGGACATTGCCATGGTGATGGCCAGCAGTCCCAAAATCATGACCACTGCCATTCCGCGGCGTCGAGGTTTTAAAGGCTGCTTGTTCATGATGACTTATGCAATTCGTAGTGGATTGCGGCTGAGCCGAAAAATGGAATTGGCCTGACGCCCGCGGGCTCGCCCGCGTTCGAGAGGCGCTCCGATCCCAGCACGAGTTGCTCGCCTGCTCTACCTGGGCGGACCTCCTTGGAGCGGTCAGAGATCATCCCGTTCAGGGATGCATCATCGACGCTTACAGCCCTTCCATCTCCGTCTCGGGCGACGATCTGCGTGAGCTCGCCGGCATCAAGGCAGGTGTTGCGATCCTGGTCTATTCGGACTTCGCCCGGCGGGAATTCGAGCTCTTTCGGCTCGGCCAGCAGCAGGTGGACGCCATCATCACGGCGGATTTCGAGGACAGTACTTGGCAGATTCAGCAAGCCACTGCGCTGGCCCTCTCCGCGGCGGTGGCCACGCACCTCGAGTCCCGGCTCGCGAACACCATTTCGGGCGTGGAGTTGGAGGCCTTGCTGTGGGCGGCCGAACACGCTCTCTCGCAGCCCCGTGTGGAGGACCTGGCTCGCGCCATGGGGCTGAGCCCGTGGCGACTCTCGCGCGCCCTCCCCGACTCTGGACTGTCGTCGGCCAGAGAAGTCTTGCTTTGGGGCCGGCTCTTTCAGGCGGGACGGTTGCTACCCGAGCCGAAGACTACCGTTGAGGACGTGGCATTCCGTTTGGGATACTCGAGCCAGTCAGCCCTCCGGCGTGCCCTGAGAAGCAGAGTCGGGTTGGCGCCGACTGAGGTCATCAAGAAGGGTGGGCTCGCATGTGTGCTCGACGCCTTCTTGAAGGGCCGTTAAGAGCCTAACTCCCCCCAAGCAAGTAAGCACGGGCATCGCCGATGTCGAACATGCCGTTACCATTTCCGACCGCGTCCAGATGGTTTCGTTCAGCATCGTTGAGGGGGGTCTCGCCACTGAGAAGGAAAGGCTGCACCAAGCGCTCGTCGCTAACCACGAAGGGCCCGATGACCAGGTCGAACACGACCTCGGCCTGGCCGGCCAACCCATCCGTGACCGTTAGGCGAAGCTGGACCGGCCCGGTCTCGGCGGGGACGCCAGTAACCACTAGATGGTCGCCGTCAAAGGCGACACCGAGGCCCTTGGTCGGCACACCATCGTCGAGCATGGCCGAATAGGGTAGCGCACCCCCGGCCATGCGCGCGCGCGCCTCGTAGGTCCCAAATAGGGTCGGAGCCGGCAACTCGCCGAGAGTCAACAACGTGGGCGTGGCGACCGTAGTGAGGCGTACTCTGGCGTTCTCGCCCTCAACCTCGATCGAATGGATGGTGACCGTGCTCGCCAGGTTGCTTTCATTCCGGCGAGTGGATGGGAGGCTCAGGCTGTTGATCGGGCCCACCCTGCCGTCGACGCCCCAGGCATCGGAGGCCTCTCCACGATTTCCACCTCGGATCTTGGTGATGAGCAAGTCGCGTCGCCCGTCGGCCTCTTCGAGGGAAAACACATAGGGCACCTCGGATCCGAAGTCGGGTCGCATTTCACCACTGACGTCCCAGTGATAGACCAGCACACCGGACACGGGCAGGAACCCGTCGAACCCCACTCGCGGCCGAAATTCGACCACGAGGAACTCTCGTCCGACTTCGTCCATCGGGATACGAAGCGCGTTCCGCGAGGTCTGAGCCCCACCAAGGATGAACTCCTGATCGAGCGCGTCTTCGACGTCAATCCAGTCGATCCATCCCAAGCGGTTCTTGGACCAGGGGCTGAAGTGGATCGGGCCATAGGCGGCCGCCCGCGCAGAGGAGTCGTCGCAGCCCCAAGATCCTGCAGCCATCAGCGCCCAGCAGCCAAGCACCCACCGGCGGTTTTCTGGCTCGATTCCGTCGATGGGATGATAGATGTCCGGCAGACCCAGCACGTGCCCGAATTCGTGGGAAATGACGTTCGCGGTCTGAAGTACTGTCCCGCTACAGTCGGTCGTGCCCTGGATGATGTAGCCGTTGACCACAACGGGTGTCCCGTCCGGTCGGAGCTCACCCGTCGCGTAGGGTTCCCCGAGCCAAAATTCCAGCCCCGCACGGTGAGGCCAAATCGCCGGACCGCCGCAGGAGCCGGACACCTCGTTGAATTCGAACGTGACGGCATCCACCACCCCATCGTCATCGCCCGAGTTGGGAATACCGTCAGGCCCATCGTTGTCGAATTGGCCGAAATCAATGTCCGGATCGGCGAGCGAGAGGGCCTCGGCCAGATACTCGCCCACACGGGAATCCGGGCCGAGACCGGCCGAAGTCCCAACTACCTCCGCTATCGTGATGCTCGTGCGAATCCAAGGGGAAGTGACCCCTCTTATGCTCAACAGGCCCCCGGAGGCATCCCGGTAGAAATCCGTGATGGTGCCCGAAGGCGCAGGTCCGTCGAACAGGGTGCGCTGAATGTCTTCCGCCGTGAACACGGGCGTACCCGAATCCGAAAACAGCGCCGGGATCACGATGATGGGGAAGACACCGCTCACCGGGTCCACACCCGCCCCTCCGACTGCCGCAGGGCGGCCGCCCCTCCAGACGTTGGGGAACTCGAAGAAGTCCGGGTTTGCGCTCACCAACTCGTAGTATCCCGCAGGCAGGGGAATGCCGCGCATGGCGGCGACCGCCTCGATGTCCTGAGCTCTACCCGCGTACGGCAAGATGGCCACCAGAAGAGAAGCCGCCTGAAAGACCCGGCCCATCATTGCAAAAACCTCACCCAATACTCCGAGAGATCGGGCCGGATGGCGTTTTCTCCGTCAGCGACCTGCAGGACCGTCCCCACCGGAGGCTTATCCACGTCGGGAACCGAGATTCTGAATCTCAGGTCACCTGGCGTGTCGAGCACCAGCAGGATGCGGGTGGTGTCACCGAGAGAAAACGTGAACACACGGCCCGCTGCCGACTCCACGTCCCCTAGACCGACTCCGACGATGCTTATGAGCGCGGCGCCCTCGGAGCCGTTCGGGGAGACCAGCGACGCGGTCAGAAAGCCCGGCCGTATTTCGGGCCCGACATCACCGCCGCAACCCACAGCTGCCAGCAGAAGAGCCATGACCGCGATTCTAGGAAAACGTCGTGTTATCATGGTGCCGACGAGCACGAGATACCCTCGTCCTTCATACGGGCTCTTAGCTCCTTGCTTTCCTCCGCCCTCAACAAAAGTCTTCGCCACTCCGCTCCAACGCATCGCGTGTCGCTCGATACCCCTCGTCGAGGTAGAACCCGATCTGTGTGAAGTCGAAGGTGTCGTGCTCATCCACCGCCGGCCGAACAAGCAGCAGCGGGGGATCCGTCCAGGCGTTCACGAGCTCGCGCCGGTTGTGGCTCATCATGATGCCGTAGACCCGTTGATGCACCGCGACCAGTCCCTGGTCCACGACCGACTGCGGATCTTGTTCCGCGCTGGCCCCCGCATCCACAGCGATGATGCTGGTAGCCCCCAACTCGGCGGCCCGCTGGAGCGCCAGAGGGTGCTCGGTACCTCCGTCCACGAAGTAGTCGTCACCGAGCTTTGTGGGAGGATAGATGCCCGGCAAAGCGCACGACGCGTAAATCGCCTGGGCGGGGGTGATATCCGTACGCGCTCCCGGGCCGAACCAATGGGTTCGGCCCGTCCCCAAAGCCACCGCGTTGACCTGGAACGGCAGTTCGAGATCGTCCCACTCCGAGAACGGAAGCAGATTTCGGATATACCCGAGCAACGGATCACCCAGGAAAACACTCTGCTGCCGCACTCCCCCGAACCACTTGACCCTCCGGTTGATGCGCAGAATGTCCGGTTTGCTCAACGCCCGCGCGTGCCCCTCGAGCTCATCGAGGTCCATGCCGGCAGCCAGGCATGCCCCCACGAGCCCCCCGACGCTCGTCCCGATCACGCCGTCGATCCGAACGTCCGCCTCGGTGAGGGCGCGCCAGACGCCGATGTGGCCGAGCCCCTTGAGGCCACCTCCCCCAAGCACCAGCCAGCGGCCTCCCCCTCCCTGGCTCGGGGCAATCTCGGGCCTCCGGTCAGTAGGCATGTTTTGACCCTAGTGTCCCTGATTTTCTTGCCTGACAACCAGGGAACCCGCATCGCTCTTGACGGTACTTAAGGGTCCGTCTAGCTTTTTGAAAAAGAGAATCATTCTTAATAGTGGCCCTCCACGAGCACAGAAACGATGAGTGATACACCCGTTATTCTGAAGGTTACGGACCTTCACGCCAAGGTTGCCGACCAAGACCAGGAGATTCTCACGGGCGTCGATCTCGAGCTTCGCCGTGGCGAGGTCCATGCCATCATGGGACCCAATGGATCCGGCAAGAGCACCTTGGCCAAGGTAATCGCCGGGCATCCCGGGTACGAGGTGACGGCGGGCCAGGTGGAACTCGACGGCAAGGACGTTCTGGAGATGGAGCCCGACGAGCGGTCCCTGGCCGGACTCTTCCTCGCCTTCCAGTATCCGGTGGATATTCCCGGTGTCTCGATCGCCAACTTCTTGAGGACAGCGCTCCAGGCCCGAACAGAAGAGGGTGAGGAGCTCGACCTCTTCGATTATACGGATCTCCTGCTCGAGCGGATGGAGCTCCTCGAGATGGATGCCTCATTCGCCGAGCGGCCCGTGAACGACGGCTTCAGCGGTGGTGAGAAGAAGCGTAACGAGATCTTGCAGATGGCTATGCTACAACCGACCGTGGCGATCATGGACGAGACCGACTCCGGGCTCGATATCGATGCGCTCAAGGTCGTTGCTAGTGGTGTGAACAAACTACGCGAGGAATCGCCGGAGATGTCCATCCTCCTCATCACCCACTACCAACGATTGCTCAACCACATCGTGCCTGACGTGGTGCACGTAATGGTGGGTGGCCGGATCGTAAGGACGGGCGGAAGCGAGGTTGCGCTCGATTTGGAAGAAGCGGGGTACAAGGACTGGAAGGACCGGGAAACCGCAACAGCGGAGGGTTAAGACCCATGCCAACGAATGAACTCGTAGAAGGACTAGGGCTCGACGAATATCGCTACGATTTCGTCGACGAAGAAAAGCACGTATTTCGCTCACGCCCCGGCCTCAGTGAACAGGTGGTTCGGGAGATCTCGGGTTTCAAGGACGAACCCGAGTGGATGCTCGATTTCCGCCTCAAGGCGCTGAAGATCTACGAGGCGAAACCCATGCCCAGGTGGGGAGGTGACCTCACCGACCTCGAGAACGTGCTCGACGAGATCTACTTCTACGTTCGGCCCACCGACAAGATGGAGCGGTCCTGGGACGACGTGCCCGACACCATCAAGGAAACCTACGAGCGTCTCGGGATTCCCGAAGCGGAGCGTACCAGCCTCGCCGGCGTCGGAGCGCAGTACGAGTCCGAGATGGTCTACCACTCCCTCAAGGAGGAATGGGAGTCACAGGGTGTGATCTTCGACTCCATCGAAGACGGTCTCAAGAACCATCCCGAACTCTTCAGGAAGTATTTTGCCACGATAATTCCGCCTGCGGACAACAAGTTCGCGGCGCTGAACTCGGCGGTATGGTCCGGCGGATCATTCGTATACATCCCACGCGGCGTGGAGCTTACGACACCACTCCAAGCCTACTTCCGGATCAACCAGGAGCGCATGGGGCAGTTCGAGAGAACCCTGATCATCATCGAGGAGGGTGCCAAGGCCCACTACATCGAAGGTTGTACGGCGCCCGTATACACCACCGAGTCCTTCCACTCGGGTGTCATCGAGATCGTGGTCAACGCCGGCGGGCACTTCCGCTACACGACCATCCAGAACTGGTCGAACAACATGTACAACCTGGTCACGCAGAGAGCGATGGTGCACCAGGGGGCCGCCATGGAGTGGCTCGACGGAAATCTCGGCTCGAAGCTCACCATGAAGTACCCGTCCTGCTACCTCGTAGGTGAGGGCGCCCAGGGCTCCATCATGTCGATCGCCTACGCAGGCGACGGGCAGCACCAGGACACGGGTGGGAAGATCATCCACGCGGCGCCCAACACCAGTTCCACGATCATATCCAAGTCGATTTCCAAGGGCAACGGGCGCTCTACGTACCGTGGGCTGATCAAGGTGCACGAGGGTGCGGTGAACAGTAAGTCGAATGTCGAGTGCGACGCGCTGCTGATCAACGATACTTCGCGCACCGACACCTACCCCTACATCGAGATCGAAGAGAAACGCTCCACGGTAGGGCACGAGGCTACGGTTTCGAAGGTGGGTGACGAACAACTGTTCTACCTGAAGAGCCGGGGAATGACGCAGGAGGAGGCCATGGCGCTCATCGTTCGTGGCTTCATCGAGCCGATCGCAAAGGAGCTTCCCCTCGAGTATGCGGTGGAGCTCAACCGGCTCATCGAGTTGGAGATGGAGGGCTCGGTCGGCTGATGCCCAACACCAACGTCATCGACGCACCTGTGGATGCGCCGGCGGAGGGCGTGACGGAAGCTCTCAACCTGAAAGCGGTGGAGCGCGTCGCCGAGGCCGAGCCTGCTTGGCTCCGAGAGCGGCGGCTACACGCCTGGGCCGTCTACGAGGGCACACCGATGCCCACGACCCGGCTCGAGGAGTGGCGCTATACAGACCTGTCTCGTACGCTCGACCTCGATCCGCTGCGCTTGGAGTCCGCCGAGGCGGCGGCATCCGACCCGGGCGAACTTCCCGCCCCGGTCCGCGAGGCCATGGACCAGGACATGGCCGCCACAGGCCATGTGATCATCGTGGATGGCAGGGTGGTCCACACCGACATCGATGTCAAAGCCGCGGGCGAGGGGGTGATCCTCACCTCCCTCAAAGAGGCGATCGAAAAACACTCCGATTTGCTGGAGAAGTACGTCGGAACTCAGGCGGTCATACCCGAAGTCGGCAAGTTCCACGCGCTCAACTCGGCGCTTTGGAGCGACGGCGTGCTCTTGTATGTACCGCAGGGCGTGCAGGTCGACCTGCCCATTCGGGTCACTCGCTGGATCTCGCACGAGGGGACGGCGGTCTTCACCCGAACGCTGATCATCGCGGATGCCGGCAGCCGGGTCTCCTACGTGGACGAGATCCTCTCGAACGACTTCGACACTCAGAGTTTCGTATCCGATGCCGTCGAGGTGATCGCAGACGACGGCGCCAATGTGCAGTACGTCTCCGTGCAGAGGCTCGGGCACGGGGTGTTCTATCACTCGGCTCAACGGACGCTAGCCTGGCGTGACGCCAAGCTGGACACGCTCAACGTGACCCTGGGAGCGTCGGTCAGTCGCGTGGACTTGAACGCACGCATGCTCGGGCCCGGTGCCACCAGCGAATTGCTGGGGCTCTACTTCGGTGACTCGGACCAGCACTTCGACCACAACACCAGCCAGGACCACGTCGCGCCCAACGCGACCAGCAACCTGCTTTACAAGGGCGCGCTCGACGAGCGATCACGTTCGGTGTTTCGTGGCATCATCCGAGTTCATCGTGGCGCGCAGGGGACCGACGCCTACCAAACGAACCGGAACCTGATGCTCTCGGACGAGGCCCGCGCCCACTCCCTCCCGAATCTGGAGATCGAGGCCGACGATGTCCGGTGTTCCCACGGAGCGACGGTCGGCGAATTGGACAAGGAATTACTCTTTTACCTCATGAGTCGTGGCATGGAGCGGCAACAGGCCGAGCGCCTCGCGGTGCAGGGGTTCCTGGGCGACGTCCTGACACGGCTGCCGTTGGGAGGAGTGGTGGAGAAGGTGACAAGTGCCATCCTGAACAAACTCATGCATGGCTGAGTGGCGGCTGGCGGGTACGCTGGACCGCTGCCCCCCGGGAAATCTTCTGGAAACCGAGGTCGATGGACACAGGCTTGTTCTTGCCAACGTCGACGGCGAAGTCTACGCCCTCCTCGATCGCTGCTCGCACCAGGAATTTCCACTCTCGGATGGCGAACTGGATGGTACCTCGCTCGAGTGTATCTACCACGGCGCGACGTTCGACGTGTGCTCCGGGCGTGCAACCGGACTCCCGGCGATCGCGCCGGTTAAGACTTACGAAGTCGAAGTTCGGGATCAGGAGATCTACGTTCAGATAGACGGCTAACCTGAGAGCCTATGCCTGCGGTAATTGAAGGGTTCGACCTTCCCTCCCTAAGGGCCCAGTTCCCCGCGCTGGATCAAGAAGTCAACGGCCGGCCGTTGGTCTACCTCGACAACGCCGCTACGGCGCAAAAGCCACGGGAAGTACTGGATGCCATTGCACAGTTTTACGAGCGTGACAACGCCAACGTCCACCGTGGCATCCATGAGCTGAGCCGTCGCGCCACGGAGAACTTCGAGGACGCCCGGGCGAGGATCGCTTCGTTCATGAATGCCTCGGAACCCGCCGAGATCGTCTGGACGCGGGGCACCACCGAGGCCATCAACCTGGTCGCGGGCACCTGGGCGCTCGACAACGTGGGCGAGGACGACGAAATCCTCCTTTCCACCATGGAACACCACTCCAACATCGTGCCGTGGCAGTTGGTGGCCGAGCGCACGGGCGCCAAGGTCCGGTACATCGAGATGGACGACCAGGGCCGGCTCGCGCTCGACACACTCTCCGACGTGCTCGGCGAGCGCACCAAGATCGTTTCCCTCGGTCACATCTCGAACGCGCTCGGAACCGTCAATCCCATTGCGGAGATCACGCGCCGCGTGCACGACGTGGGCGCCCTCATCATGATCGACGGCGCGCAGGCGGGACCGCACCGCCCGGTGGACGTTCAGGAGTTGGGGTGCGACTTCTACGCGATTTCCGGACACAAGATGTGTGGCCCCACAGGCATCGGCGTCCTATGGGCCCGGCGCGAGCTCCTCGAGGAGATGAGCCCGTATCAGGGTGGGGGCGAGATGATCCGGATCGTCGAGCGGGATGGGAGCACCTGGGCCGAGGTGCCCCACAAGTTCGAGGCCGGAACGCCGAACATCGCGGGCGCCGTGGGCATGGCGGCGGCGGCCGACTTCCTGGAGGGCGTCGGTTTCGACCTGATCGCGGAGCACGAACGCACCGTCGTGGGTTACGCAATGGAGCAGCTTTCCCAGGTGCCCGGACTCCGAATCTACGGCCCCGACAGCCTGGACGAACGATCGGGTGTCATCTCGTTCACGCTGGGAGATGCACACCCACACGACATCTCGACCATCCTCGATTCCGAGGGCGTGGCGGTGCGCGCGGGTCACCACTGCGCGCAGCTGGTCATGCGTCACTTCGACGTCGCCGCCACCGCGCGTGCGTCATTCTACCTCTACAACACCACCGATGAAGTCGACCGGCTCGTGGAGGCCCTGGATACCGTGCGCGGGATTTTCGCGGTCTGAGAAACCAGAAACCCGCGCCGCGGCATCCAGAAGAGCGCGTGTGATTCGCCTGGTCGGCGCTGTCATGATATCGTTCAGCAGCCTCCCTACGGACCGACGCCTCAATGATTGAACCCACGCTGAATTCACTCTACCAGCAGCTCATTCTGGAGCACTACCGCAAACCGCGGAACCGGGCCGAGCTTCCTGAGCACACGGTAGAGGTTCGGATGTACAACCCGGTGTGCGGCGACGAGATTCGGCTTCAGCTCCGCGTCGATGGGGATCGCATTGCCGAGGCCAAGTTCATCGGGCAGGGGTGCTCCATATCCCAAGCGGCCGTGTCCATGATGACGGTAAAGCTCCAGGGAGCTACCTTGGCGGAGGCCGATGCCCTCGTCAGTCAGTTCATCAACCTGATGCACGGCGATGAGGCGGCGGCCCGTGACCGTACTCTCGGCGACCTGAGGGCGCTTCAAGGCGTGAGCAAATTTCCCGTCCGTATCAAATGTGCGCTGCTCGGGTTCGACGCACTTCAGGAGGCACTCAAACAGAGCCGTCTCGAAGCGGGAGCGCAGTGATGGCACGAGGGCCAGGCGAATCGGGCGTTCGCTCCACAGTCATGCCGGACACGCCTATCGGGCACCTGGGTATCTGGGCGACGCGTGGCGGCGTGCGCCGGATCGGCTTCGCTGTAGAAGACCTGGCGGGTTCGGGCGAAGACGGTGAGCCTCGGCCCAAGCACTTGAGCAGCGCAGTGCGGCAGCTCGAGGAGTACTTCGGCGGATCACGCACCTCGTTCGATGTCGAGTTGGACTTCTCAGGCGCAACCGAATTTCAACGCCGCATCTACCGGCGTCTCCTGCAGATACCTTACGGGAGGATCGTCTCCTACGGTGATATCGCCGACGAGCTGGGAGAACCAGGCGCAGCACGGGCGGTAGGTCAGGCGGTCGGAGCCAACCCCCTCCCGATCGTCGTGCCGTGCCATCGGGTCGTGCGCAGTGACGGGCGCCTGGGAGGGTATGCGGGCGGCCTCGTTCGCAAAGTGACGCTGCTTCGACTGGAAGGAATCGACGTGGAGGGGCCGCGAGCGGCGAGCAAGGTCCACCCAGAGGTACTCCGCCTCTCCCTGTAGCTACACTCACTCTCCAGGGCGTAACGCCACCCTGATGGCGCCACTTCTGGCGTGACTCCCAGCCGTCCGTAGCGCATCGCGGTACTCGCTCAGGGGGAAGACGTGCGTAACCATCTCCTCGACGGGGGCGTGACCCCGCACCAGGAACTCATGGACCAACTCGAAGGTGTGGTGGGCCGATCCCCGCCACTCCTCCCGACCGTACCCGAGCGATCCGTGCACCATGAGCTCGCGGGCCCACAGGAAAGTGAGATCGAGATCGCGAGCGTGGAATGCGCACCCCTCCAGGACGACTCGGCCGCGCGACGCGGCGTAGCGAAACGCTTGGTCGAGGCTGGCCGGACTCCCGACACAATCGAATACCAGAGAGAAGCCCCCACCCGAAAACACCTCCGGGCCAATCGGTGGCAGATAGGCTGACGCACCCGTCTCGATCAACGCCTGCCTCGCCTCGGGGCCCGGCCCGATGACCTGGCTGGCGCCCAGCGCCAGCGCCAACCGCCTTTCAGGCCGTCGTCTTACCTGGGCCACCACCGGTCCTTCGAAGCCGGTGGCTCGTAACGCCCAGACGGTGCCGAGCGCAATCGCTCCACTCCCGATCACGAAGACCGAATCGTCCTCCGACGGAGGGTTCCCGAGCACGGCGTGAAGCGCCACGGCCAGGGGTTCGGTCAACACGGCGGCGTTGTCGGAGAGTTCGTCCGGCACGACGAAAACCTGCGATTCGTGCGCGATGACGTGCTCCCCCCACCCACCGGGGAGGTCACGGTGATAGCCAATGGTGAGGCCCGCCGAAAGCGGCCGGCCGGCCACCTCGGTGAGGCCCTCCTCACCCGCGCGGGCACATGTGGAGTGGCGGCCGTCCGAGCAGGCAACGCAGCTCGCTTCAGCCGAATAGCCACGTGTCGTGCAAGAAATCATGGGGTCCACCACGACCCTTTGACCGGGTGTCACGCGCGTCACCCCTGGGCCTACCTCGCTCACGCGCCCGAGAATCTCATGCCCCACCACAGCGGGGAACGACGAGAACGGCTCCATTGCCGGGCTTCCGGCGTACCTCAACATCGAGAGATCGCTGCCGCAAACGCCGCACGCCATGACGTCCAGCTTGACCCAGTCGGCCCCAGGAAGCGTCGGAGCCTCGACATCTCCAAAACGGAGCCCGCTCAGACCGCCCGTGAGGAAGGACCGCGACAGCCTACCCAGGCTCCTCGCCGCGACATAGCCGGGTACTGAGATTCGGAACGTGATGCCTTTCAAGGGAGCTAGGCGGGTGGGCTGGCGAACGGATACAGCTTCATGCGCGGAAGATACCCGAGACCTGGAGTGGCAGGAACCGTGGGTCCCCTGAGGGGGTTACCATTCCTTTCGTGATCCGTCTTCTTCATGTCCTGCCCCACCGAGAAACGCCATGAGACGCGCAGCAGTAGTGGCGGGGTGCCGAACCCCATTCGCCAAGTCCGGAACCGTGCTCAAGGACCTCACCGCCATCGACCTGGGCAAACTCGCAGTCAGAGAGCTCGTGGCCCGGTCGGGCATCAGGGGAGAGGACGTCGACCAGGTCGTCTACGGCACGGTGGTTCACGATCCGCACGCTGGGAACATCGCTCGTGAAGTGGGCTTGGGCACCCTCCCGAAGGCCGTGCCGGCGTTCACGGTTTCGA
Organism: Gemmatimonadota bacterium; assembly: GCA_022561145.1. Taxonomy (GTDB): domain Bacteria; phylum Gemmatimonadota; class Gemmatimonadetes; order Longimicrobiales; family Gaopeijiaceae; genus JACZXQ01. Next base: position 14,388 of record JADFRS010000039.1, on the reverse strand, counting down.
GGGCATGCGCATCTGCTAACCAGGCCATCACGAGCGGGGTCGACCTGATCGCGAGAGGGTACGCGGACACCGTGATCACCGGGGGCGCCGAATCCCTCTCGCATATTCCGATACTGATCAAGCAAAAGCTGGCCGAGACGCTCATCGCCTCCTCGAGGGCCAAGACGCTCGGCAAGCGCCTGCGTACCCTCGCACAGATCCGGCCGCGCGACCTGGTCCCCAACTTCCCGGCTATCGCTGAACCCACGACAGGCGAGTCGATGGGGCAGTCGGCCGAGCGCATGGCTAAGGAGAACGGCATCTCGCGAGAGGATCAGGACGAGTGGGCATTGCGCTCGCACCAACTGGCGGCGGCGGGGACGGAGGACGGCCGACTCACGGCCGAAATCGCGCCGCTATACGTCCCGCCTCGCTACGAGACGGTCATGGAGACGGACAACGGCATTCGAACCGACTCCAGCCTCGAAGCACTCGCCAAGCTGCGCCCCGTGTTCGACCGCAAACACGGCAGCGTGACGGCCGCGAACTCATCGCCGCTGACCGACGGGGCATCGGCCGTGCTGCTCATGTCGGAGGAAAAGGCCAGAGCGGAGGGCATCGAACCACTAGGATACGTGCGCAGCTATGCCTACTCCGGCCTGGATCCACGGGGCCAGCTTCTTCAGGGGCCCGCCTACGCGGCGCCCCTCGCGCTCGATCGGGCCGGGCTCACCATGGCGGACATCGACCTCCTGGAAATGCACGAGGCCTTCGCGTCGCAGGTGCTCTCGAACCTCCAGGCTTTGGGCTCTAGAAAGTTCGCCGAAGAGGAGCTGGGCCGATCCGAGGCTGTCGGTCATCCGGACATCGACCGAATCAACGTGATGGGAGGCTCCTTGGCGATCGGACATCCCTTCGGCGCCACCGGTGGTCGCCTCACGACGACGCTCCTCAATGAGATGAAGCGCCGAGACGTGGGTCTCGGGCTCATCACCGTGTGCGCGGCAGGGGCGCTCGGGTTCGCGATGGTGGTGGAGCGAGCCTAACCCAGCGTTCTGGTTCACGTACGGGCAACGGCTCCAAGGTCCAATGTCATGTCTTCTCGAGTTCGTGGTGATCGATGCCCGCCACCCGGGTGGGGTAGGTTACGTCCTGCCACCGTCCATGGCCCGTCGCAGCCCGCGCCTTCGCTTACCGGCTGCGAAGCGCTCCCGCTCATCGTCGGTGGTGAGGTTCAGCGGACGCACAGGAATCGGGCGTCCGCCCTCGTCGATGGCCACGAACGTCAGGTAGCAGTCGTTGGTGACTCTGCGGTCACCCGTTATCGGGTTCTCGGCCTCCACGCTGACGCCGATCTCCATCGAGGAGCGGCCCACAAAATTCAACACCGCGCGGCAAATGACGAGGTCGCCCGCGTAGATCGGCTCCATGAAATCAACCTGATCGATCGACACTGTGACACAGTGGCTCCCCGAATGGCGCATGGCGGCCACAGCCGCCGCACGGTCGACCATGGACAGAACGACTCCGCCGAAGACGTTGCCCACATTGTTGACCTGGCCCGGCATCATCCATTCGGTGATCTCCGAGATCGATTCTGCGGGACTCCGGGGTTCCAGTGCGTCTTCGGTCATGGGTTTCCTTGGTGGTGGGCGTCCGGCACGAAACGCGCCCCGAAGTTAAATGACGCGCCCGCCGGACGCCACGCGCCTGCGACATCCGCTTGCCGGTCACTCATATGTGGGCCAAACTCACGCGACCAGCCGGAGTTCATGGGCACCGAGAACGCGTGGGAGGATCGATCTGACCAACGAGCAAGAGGTTAAGCGAACGTACAGGACGGCTCAACGGGTCGGCCTCTTCGCGGGAGGCGCGGTATTCGCGCTCATGCTCGCTTTGCCTGGCCCCGAAGGCCTGCCGGAGGATGGCTGGCGAGCTGCGGCCGTAACGGTGCTGATGGCGGTGTGGTGGATGACCGAGGCCATCCCCATCCCGGCCACAGCGCTGCTTCCGCTGGTGCTATTTCCGCTCTTGGGCGTACTCGAGATGGCCGACGCGTCCTCGGCGTACGCGCAGGACTTGATCTTCCTGTTCATGGGCGGATTCCTGCTCGCAGTCACGATGGAGCGGTGGGGACTACATCGGCGTATCGCGCTCTCCGTGATGACCTCGGTCGGCACCAGCCCGTCCCGGCTCGTGCTGGGTTTCATGCTCGCCACGGCTTTTCTCTCGATGTGGATCTCGAACACGGCGACGACCGCGATGATGCTCCCAATCGCCCTCGCCGTCGGCGACAGCCTCAGGCCCAGGCAGGCCGAGGACAGCTATACTCTCGGCGTCGCCCTCATGCTGGGCATCGCCTATGCGGCCTCGATCGGAGGGGTCGGCACGTTGATCGGCACACCTCCGAACGCCGCGTTCGCGGCGGCGGCTGAGGAGATCTTGGGAGTGGAGATCGGCTTCTTGCAGTGGGCGATGGTGGGACTGCCACTCGTCGCCATCATGCTGCCGCTGGCCTGGTTGCTCTTGGTCAAAGTCCTGTACCCGCCCGAGGCGGGTGCCAAGGATGCGGGCGCGGTGATCCACGAGGAAAGGGCCCGTCTCGGAGCACCGAGCCGGGGGGAGTGGATCGTGGGCGTCGTGTTCACATTGACGGCCGCTGCCTGGATCCTTCGCGCACCCAAGAGCTTTGGAGCGGTGTCGATTCCGGGCATCCAGTCCTTCGCACCAGCGGTGCGCGACTCCACCATTGCCATGGCCGCGGCGTTGGCGCTCTTCCTGATTCCGGTCAATTGGCGAAAGGGGATCTTTGCGCTCGATTGGCCAACCGCCCGCCGCATTCCATGGGGTGTGCTCGTACTGTTCGGCGGCGGTTTGTCGTTGGCTCGGGCGATGGAGCGGTCCGGCCTCGCGTCCTGGATCGGCGGCGCCGTTGCGGGACTGGAGACCCTGCCGGTCGTCGTGCTGCTGGCTGCCGTGGCTACTCTGTTCGTGTTCCTCACGGAAATCACGTCGAACATCGCGACCGCCACGATGGCCATGCCGGTCATGGCCGGTGTAGCGGGCGGGCTAGGCATGGAGCCGCTCCACCTCATGGCTACCGCGGTACTCGGGTGCTCGATGGCCTTCATGCTGCCGGTAGCGACCCCGCCCAACGCCATAGTGTTCGGCTCGGGCTACCTCACCATCCCCCAGATGAGCCGGGCGGGCATCTGGCTGAACCTGATCGCTATCGCCGTGATCACTACTGGGGCGACGCTTCTGATTCCGGTGGTGCTTGGGCGGTAGGCGTCCGGAATGACGCGCCACAACATCATCTAACTACCAGTCCGACTGTTAGTTACAGGATATGTCGGCACGCTACGGGTTCATCGGCGGACATCGAGCGGGCGGGCTACCATGATCCCGTCTTGGCCCTTCTTTCCCAGGATGCGATCCGCCAAAGGCAACTCACTGATCTGCACGGAATCGCCGACGAGCGGGGCGTGCAGGAGGTGGAGCTGTCCATCGACCCAGAGCGCGATGCCGGTGTGGGCGACGTCGAGCCCTTCGACGGTACTCGTGGCGGCGATGATGTCACCATTTTCGATCTGGTCCGCGACGGCGGCGATGTCCTGCTGGGGAATGTAGATCCGAGGCGTCGCGCTGAGCGCCGCCTCCGCCTCCCTCACCGCCTCGAGGAACGACGGGTCCTCGCCCAACTGGCGGTAGGCGTCGGCGTGGCTGGTCATGAAGGTCACGGGCTCATCGTCGGTCACACCGCCCAGCTCCCCGGAGATGTGCCTCAGCATTCCCATGGTTTCGTTGTCGGTTATCCATTCGCTGAAGTAATGCAGCCGGCTGGGATAGCCGTCCAAACGGCCTCCGCGATACCGGATGTTGGTGAGGATGCCCGAGTAGAAGGCCCTGTAGACCCGGTCCTCTGCCAGGATCCCGACCGGTGCCCGCTGCACCAAACGCGCCAGTGCCAGAACGTTCTCGACGAAAGTTACGCAGTCGAGCTCCTCGAGCTCGATGACCAGCCCCTCTTCCCCAGGGACCTCGAGCGTATGGGGTGTGTAGCGCGTGCCGAGGAAGTTCTGCCCGATGCGGGCCACGATCTCACCGATGGGGAGTGTGTCGAGTCGCTCCGAGTATGCCCAGCGCGCCTGCGCGCCTACGATCTCCCAGTCGGTTTCGGAGTTCGGCTCCGTGGTCGGATCGTAGGCGGCCTCGGCCGTGGCCCTTGCCTCCGCAGGAGCGTCCGAGCCGTCAGAGCATCCGCCTGCCACGCTCACCAGCCCGATCAGCACAGCCGGTCTGATCAATCTCACGTTCACCACACCTCCTAGGCATACGTCCTAACTGTCAGTCGGACCATCAGTTATGGCAGCATCCTACCGCAGCCTCGCCACATATGGCCGCGCCCTCACAAGCAAGGTGATCGGTCCTGGGAACCAGGGCAAGCCACAGAGGGTAGCCCTGAATCTAGTGCGCTCCCTCGCCATGGGGGGCACGTTTTCAACCCAGGAGTACTCGACATGCCGTATCCCAACTTGATGATAGCGCCGATGCGCGAGGACTTGGTCCGCGTTGGCTTCCGAGAACTGGTCTCCGCCGAAGATGTGGACGAGGCGCTGGCCAACGAAACCCGCACGACGATGCTTGCCGTAAACTCCGTCTGTGGATGTTCGGCCGGATCCATGAGGCCCGCCATCGCAATTTCTCTCCAACATGAGAATAAGCCCGACGTGTTGGTGAGCGTGTTCGCCGGACAAGATCTCGAGGCGACCGAGCGCGCTCGCGAGTACATCACGGGCTATCCGCCCTCATCTCCGGCCGTTGCCCTCTTCAAGGAGGGAGAATTGGTCTGGATGCTCGAGCGGCACCAGATCGAGGGGCGGCACCCCTACGAAATCGCCGAGGACCTCAAGGCGGCCTTCGACGAGCACAGCAGCACCACGGCACAGACCTAGGAGCGCAACCCCAACCGAGTAGGGGGCCTCCTGTCGCACGGGCCCCCTACCCCGTCTACCCCACCGTCTTTTCTCGTCTCCAGGCGCGAATCAATCCATCCAGGCTGAACGCTCCAGGCCCATTCGCGGCCAGGAACACGAATATGGCCATGAAGAGCAGTGGGCGTTCGCCACCGTTCATGATGGGCCAGACCGAACGGGGGAGGTGGACCCAGTAGTACGCCAACACCATTTCCAAGGCTAAAATGAGAGCCACGGGACGAGTGAAGAGCCCCATGAGGATCAAGAATCCGCCAAAGAATTCCAGAAGTCCCGCCGTGCCCATCCTCGTCCCAAACTCCACCGCCTCTTCACGACCCAGAACCCCGAACAGCTTCTGTACTCCGTGAATCCAAAAAAAGAGCCCGGCCCAGATGCGCAGAGCGTTGTGCATGAAGTGTCCGATGCCGGTGCGGTCGTCGTTCATGGAGCCACCTTGCTTAAAGGATGGTTTTGCCCAGTACGCTGGCCACCAGCCCGACCGCTAGCCGTGCGGTTCGGTTCTCGAGGTCCTGGACCGGGTTGAGCTCGACCACCTCGAGCCCGAGAAGTTTGCCGGTACGCGCGATCTTTTCGCAGATGAGGTGCGCTTCCCGGTATGTCAGTCCACCGGCGACCGGCGTCCCGACACCCGGCGCCCTCAGCGGATCGATGCTGTCGAGGTCCAGCGACACATGGAACCCCGCGGTGCCGTCGGTCAGCCTCGCCAACGCCTCGTCTATGCAGTCACTCAAGCCACGTTCATCGATCTCGCTCATCGTGATCACGCGGACGCCTGCCTCTCTCACAGCGTCTTTCTCCCGCACATCCAAGTCCCGCGCAGCGATGACCACTACGTGCTCGGCACGAACGGCAGGGCCGGGGCCCATGAGATCGGAGAGTGCCCGAGGCCCACGGCCAAGCAGGGCCGCGAGTGGCATTCCGTGAACGTTGCCACTGGGCGTGGTCTCAGGGGTGTTCATGTCGGTATGGGCGTCTATCCAGAGCAAGCCCATCGACTCACCGCGCTCACGATAGTGTGCGGCGACCCCTGCGGTCGAGCCGGCAGAAAGCGAGTGATCGCCCCCCAGGATGAGTGGGAAGCACCCCTTCTCGAGTCCGAGCCGCGTCATCGCACCCGCTTCCTTGCAGACGCGGATGATCTCGTCCAGATACTTGGCGTTGCTTTCGCCCTGGCTCACCGTCTCCGGACCGCACGCGGTGACCGTGCCAAACTCCATCACCTTGTAGCCCAACGACTCCACGGTGGAGGTCAGTCCCGCGATACGAAGCGCGGACGGGCCCATGTCCACGCCACGGCGGCCGGCACCCAGATCGATGGAGACAGAGATGACCGCCAGTTCCTTGGCTGCTGCCAAGGCCTAATCCTCCACCCGGACGCCACGCCAAAAAGCCACGTGGTCCTTGATGTTCATTGCGGCGTCCTTGGGATTCGGGTAGTACCAAGCCGCATCGGCATTCTGTCGGCCGTCCACCGAAACGGTGTAGTAGCTTGCCTCACCCTTCCAAGGACAGGTCGAGGTGGTGGTGCTCTCTTCGAAGAACTCACGTTTGACCGAGTCCGGCGGAAAGTAGTGGTTGCCCTCCACCACGACGGTCTGGTCGCTCTCCGCCAGCACCTGGTCGTTCCACGTCGCGCGCGCCATCGTGCTCCTCCCGAGTCGTTGGTACCGGCCGTTCAGCGGATCGCTCGCTCTGGTTGCTACCCATCCCAGTTCGATTTCAGCTCGCGGAGTTCCCGGCGCTCGATCCGCTTGCGCTTCTTGGCGTCGCGTGCGGACTCACCCGGCAAGCGCACGGCGATCTCCGCCCCACCCATCACAACCAAGCCCTTGACCCTGAGGAGTGGCTGATCCGGGTCCCGATTGAGCACGGTGTCGGTCTCGTAATCGAAGCCGCCCAGGATCGCCATTCCGTCTACCTCAACCGCCATTTCCGGCGGCACGATGATTTCGACGGCGCCCCACATGGCGAAGACATTGACCTCAGTCACACCCGGTCCCAGCATAGCTTCTCGAAAATCAAGTTGAACGCCACCCATGATGCCAATGGCCGTATTCCTCCGAGCCGGCACCCACCGACCCTTCCGGCTGGTGCCGCCGCACACGGCGATCATCAGGCTGTGATCCCGCACGTCCTCCGACGGAACCACCGCCGCCGACCCACCCCGGGCGGGGGTGAGCTTGGAGCTCCGCATCAACGCCCCGGACGTGGGCAGGTCGGTGAGAAGGGCGTTGAGCTCCTCCAGGGTCTTCGAGCGGTTGGCCACGTCGAGTCGACGCTCGAACTCGGTCAGGTCCATTACGTCGTTCGCGAAGTGCTCCATCAGGTCCTCGACGACCTGGTCCCTGCGCTCACCCACACCGCCTGAGTTCTCGCTCACCTCGGCCCTCCTGTTCCTCGCCGGCGGGCTACTTCACCTTCTGTCATGGTCATATCTACCACGAGGTCTGAGTTCGCCATAGGATCCACTGCGGGTAGATCCCCGGAAAGTACCACGAGGGCGTTTGCCTTGCTGCAGCACAGCTCGAGCATGACAATCGATTCTGCGCCAACTGCGGGACGTCGCGACCCCTGGATCTGGCATGTCCCGCTTGCGGATTGACCACGACCCTTCAGCGTTACATGCTGTCGAAGGGGTGGAAGAAGAGAGAGCTACACCGCTCCACGTGCGGTGGCGCACTTCCCTTCACGAGCGGAGTGGCTGAAGGTGAACGTGTTGGATGATCGCAGCGTTTCGATTCCGTTGGCCAACGTCCTGGCGGGTGCTTTCGCTCTCGTACTTGCCGCTCCCATGGTGTTGCTCTACGGACGGGTCGCTCAGGAGTCGATCCTGACCGTGCTCGACGGGGATCCAGGGTGGGGCACCATAACCGCCGTGATCGCTGGGATCTTGGGGGGCACCTACCTGCACGAACTGATTCACGCGACGAGTTTTCGGCGCATCGGAAGGGCCTCCAAGGCGGCCGTGGGCATCGGGGTCCACTGGAAGGTGCTCACCCCTTACGCATGGTGTAAGGAGCCCATTTCCGCCGCGGCATACCGTTGGGCAGCCGTGCTCCCAGGGATCATTCTGGGGGTCGTACCGTTCCTCGTCTCGTTGATCGTCACTGAGGCCTGGTTGGCTGCCTGGGGTATCTTCTTCACCCTGTCGGCGTCGGGCGACTTCTTGGTGCTGTGGTTGATCCGTGACCTTGCGCCGGCCACCTGGATCATCGATCACCCATCCCGATGTGGATGCGCCATTGTGGAGGGGGGAGTCGAGCCCTGAGGGTCGTGCGGGGAAGATTCGCCGGGCGCGACCTCGTGTCTCCCGGTGCCCGCGTACGCTCCACCTCCGAAGCGGTGCGGGACCATTGGCTCACGGCGCTCGAGGATCACCTCGAGGGCGCCCGAGTGCTCGACCTCTTCGCGGGATCGGGCGCGCTAGGTGTCGAGGCGCTGTCCCGTGGCGCGGCGCGCGCCGACTTCGTGGAAAACGGGCCGGCGAGTCTTCACGCCCTCAAAGCGAATGTGGCCGCGTTCCGCGTGAAGAACCTGACTCGAATCTTCAGGCGTGATGCCATTCCCTTCGTCGAGGACCTCGATGCGGACACCTACGACATCGCGTTCGCGGACCCACCCTACGGATCCAGGAAGCTCGACCGCGTCATCGCACGATGGATGGACGTACGCTTCAGCCGGGTCCTTTCGGTAGAGCACCGGTCCGATCACGAGGTTCCGGCGACGGGCGTCACGCACGATCACGGCCAGACCCGCGTCACCATCTTCGGCCTTTAGGAGCCCGCGTCGCCCGCTGGTGAGCTTGGGACCACTACGAATCGGCCTTCAAGAACTCCCCCGCAAAGGCCTCTAACACGCGAGCTGCTATCTCGATTTCGAAGGTCTGGATCCACTCGTCGGCGGAATGCGCCTTGGCGATGGACCCCGGACCGAAACAGACGGCCGGTACACCCGCCTCGTTGAGGAAAGCGGCGTCCACCCACGCGGTCATCCCCTCCACGACGGGCGGCTGGCCCGTCGCCTCCTTGGCTCCAAGCAGCCCCCTCACGAGCTCGGACTCGATGTCGACCTCGGTGCCCGGTCTCGTGAGACCTCGTGTGATTTTGGCTCCACCTCCGAGCCCGGGCAGATCCGCAAGAACCGACTGGAACTCCGCCACGACATCGTCCGCCGACTCTCCAGGAAGGGTCCTGCACTCGATGACCAGTTTGCAGCGCTCGGGATAGACCGACGGCGCGGAGCCTCCCTCGATCGTGCCCGCGTGAAAAGAGCCATGACCCAGGAGCGGATGTGGATCCCTAGCCGACATTCTCTCCCGAAGGCCGTCCAACGCAACCAGGTACCTGGCTGCGTGCTCAATCGCATCCACACCTTCATCCGGCCGAGATCCATGAGCGGCCCGCCCCCGGAATTCGGCCTCGAGCCATACGAACCCCTTGTGCGCCGGCATCACCGCCAGGCTGGTCGGCTCGCACACCACGGCTGCGTCCGCATGGACGCCGGACTCGACCAAGGCGGCCATGCCGAGGCTGGCATGCTCTTCGTCACACGTGAGCGCCACGACGAGCCGGCCGTGAATCTCATCTCGTGACAGTGCTGCCGAGGCCGATAGGAGCGACGCAACGCCGCCTTTCATGTCACAGGCGCCGCGGCCCCACAACCGCCCGTCCCGCACCTCCGCGTCGAACGCCGGCACGGTCATGCCCGCCACACCCACGGTGTCCAGGTGGCCGTTGAGGATCAGCGTCCGCCCGGCGCCTCCAGCACCGATCGAGCCGACCACGTTGAACCTGCCCGGCGCCACCTCGGTACGTTCGACCTCGAAGCCCCAGGCTCGGAGCCAAGCCTCGGTAAGCCGAGCGATCGAGTCCTCGCCATGGCCGCCCGCCTCGAGCAGGGGGTTCACCGAGGGGGTAGCGACCAGAGCCCGTGCCAGGGCCAGCGCGTCGCCGCCCGCTGCATCGCGCAGCACATCTGGTGGCATCTTATCCATGGTCTCCCCGGGCCCCCAAGGCTTGAATCCCGCCGAATCTACCCGGGAAGCCCCCCCGCGCGCACCCCTTGGGCTGCTCCCCAAGGGCACACACCGAAGAAATTTCCGGCGCCTGCAGGACGAGTCTTCCGGATATCAGGACACTCAGCGTGTGAAACAAATCCGCAGGTGCGGCGTATTCTCTTGTCAGACAAGCACTTAAGCGCGTCGAACGGCCCTTCGCGTGAAGGCATGATTCCTGCAAGGGAGTGGTTGGGCGGAAGAATCACCCATAAGGACCTAGGGAGGGGAGCATTCGCAACGTTACGTACAGTCTCTTGGGGGCAGCCGCACTGGCCGCCGGCCTGTTGCTGATCCGTCAGCAGAAACAGGAAGACCTGAAGGTGGCGGGTGAACTGGCACCGGGAGAGTCGGTCCCGAGCGAGATTTCGCTGGAGCGTCTCAGAGAGCTCGGTATCTGAACCAAGAACCGCAGGAAGCTCCTAGCTGACCAGCTAGGTGTCGAAGTGGGCCTTGTTCTTCTCGATGTAATCGGTCCACTCCGGAGGTACATCCGTGTCGGGGAAGATCGCCGTCACGGGACACTCCGGCTCGCACGCACCACAATCGATGCACTCGTCGGGATGAATGTAGAACTGATCATCCGACTCGTATATGCAATCGACCGGGCACACCTCGACACAACTGGCGTCCTTCGTGCCGATGCATGGCTCTGCGATGATGTACGTCATGAAATCTCCAGAGGGCGTTCCCTCAGCCTCCGCCGGCCCTGCAGACGATTAAGGCACGAAAGCACGCGGTCGTCAAGCTCATCGGGCACGGTCCTTGTCCCAGATGACGTCACCCGTTCCCGCGCGATGGTTCTCCAGGCGAGCGAACGCGAAGAGGGCGTCCGACAGCCGGTTGAGATACTGAACAACGCCCGGATCCACGTCTGCCTCTAGCCTCAGTGTGACCGCCGCGCGTTCCGCCCGCCGGCAGACCGTGCGCGCGAGGTCTAAGGCGACTGCGCCGGGCGAGCCTCCGGAGAGGACGAAGTTCTCCAGCGGCGGCACCTCACCGATGACCTCGTCGATCCAGGTCTCCATCTCACCCACACGGTGCATTGGCAGCGAAGGAGTCTCCGGCCGCTTTCGACCTTCCGCCGGCTCAGGGGTGGCCACGGTCGCACCCAACCCGAACAAGTCGTGCTGAACGGTCTCGAGTCGGTCACGCACGAGCCCCACCTCCACGGCAGCGCACGCATTGCCGACAAAGGCGCCCAACTCGTCCAGAACACCGCACGCCTCGATCCTCGCATGCGATTTCGGGACCCGACCTCCGCCGAAGAGGCCCGTCTCCCCTCCATCACCCGTCTTGGTATAGATCTTCATCGTATCATCGCGTATGTATCAGTCGGACTGGAGTTTACGGGCGCAGCCGTGCCAGCCGCTTGAGCGCCTCTGCGCGTTCCAGGAGAGACTTGGTCGGCGTCTCTTCTTCGGAGGCCGCGAGCCCATCGCGAATATCCAGCAGCGTCTCGAGGTAGATCTGGTCTCTCTGGTAACCGAGGTCGAGTCGGGACATCTCCTGCTTGTCACCTGCGGCCTCGGCGGCCTCGTAGGCATCCCGGTAGACCGTCTCCAGGCTGGCGAGAATCTTGGAGCGCTCCCTCATGAGCAACGCCCTCCGCGAGCCACCTTCAACGCCTCGGCACCCTCGCCTCTGGTGAAATACTCGACGATAACGGCGCGAAGATCGTCGAAGCGATCCGTGAAGTAGTGGTCCGCCCCGGCGATGCGCGCCAGGGTGACGTGATCGCCGAGAGCGCGGACGACCTCCGCTGCCCGCTCCCCCGAGCCGAACTCGTCGTCCTCACCCTGTACGACGAGTACCGGCTTGTCCGCACCCGACAGGTAGGAAAAGTCGTACATGTCGAGGGGAAGCCCCATGCCGAGCAACGCCACCACGCGATCATCGGACACGGCCTCGCCGAGGGCCACCATCGAACCGAACGAGAACCCACCGGCGACCAGGGGCAGCCCCGGCGCATCCGTGCTCAGCCAATCCAGGGCGGCGCGCACATCCTCCCGCTCTCCGATGCCGTCCTCATGACTGCCTGTGCTGGCGCCAACGCCGCGGAAGTTGAAGCGGAGCCCGCGAAGACCAGAATCGGCCAGCGCTTGGGCCGCCCGATAGACGGTCTTGGTGTGCATGGTTCCGCCGTAAAGCGGATGCGGATGGCAGACCACTGCCGCACCGACCGGATCGGACGGCGGCTCTCTCATGGATGCTTCCAGATGTCCGTGCGATACCGGAATCTTCACGAACAGGGCTCCGTTTCCTCGTGGTGCGCCTCGCCTCGACCTTCGGCCCGCGCTATGTTGTGGCTACCCCGACGCCAGGTCAATGGACGGCGGGGGCGGCCGGTTCCGGCCGCAGTTCTCACCCGGAGGAAGTGAACGGAGACCTCCATGGCCAACCAAGCGAAGCGAGACGAGGGAGCCGCGAGGAAGGCGAACAAGCTGTACTGGGGCTCCGACATCAGCGTGAACCAGATAGCGGAGAAACTGGATCTCTCCAAGAGTCGCCTGTACGGTCTGCTCGTGCCTCTTCCGACAGGTGATCAATGCCCCGACTGCGGCGAGGAGACCGGGTACGCCAACCGAACGGCGAGGGAACGGAACCAAGCGATGTGTTCCTACTGTGCCGAAGGGGTGCAGGCCCGGGCGCGGAGCGGGAAGGGCACGACGAAGCCCGCCGTGACCACCTCCAACGCCCCGGCCAAGCGGCGCTTGCCTGCGATCAAGTCACCGGCTCTCTTGGGGGCGGCACTGTTGGGTGTGGCCGCGGGACTCTTCTTCGCCGCTCACCGTAGGCGCTAGCGGCCACACCTACCCGACGCCACCAGGACCCCCTCATGCCGGCAGCTAAGCGTGACCCCAAGTCCATTATCACGCCGGATGCTTTCTCTATAGCGCCGTCCCTGCTGGGGACCCCGCTCGCCAAACCCTGGCGAAGGTTTTGGGCGCTGTGGATCGACTTGGTGCTGGTCTCGCTGATCACCGTGCTCACCAGCGGTTTTTGGTTCATCCTCGGGGTCGTGATCACGGCATTCTTGTTAGCGCGGGCGAGAAGGGGCGGGACCGACGACCGGCGGTCGAGGGGATTCCGGGTCTTCCTGGGATGCGCGGGACTCACCGTGCTCACGGTCACGATCTCGATCTTTTTCTTCGCCCGGTGGCTGGACCGGCGTGGCGGCATCGAACAGGTGGTCGAAGAAGTCGTCTCACAGCTCGATTCCGGCACGGTCTCGATCGGCGACTCGGAACGGATCGCTGAGGTCCTGAGTTCGGATCCAACAGAGGACGAACTCATCGTCGTGACGGAAGTCCTGCCCGATGACCTCCCCGAAGTGGTGACCGATGCGCTCGAGGCGCTCCGCGACAACAGTGCAGACCTCGAAGGCGAGCTCCGCCGTACCCAGGCTGAGCGCGACCGAGCTCTGGAGCACACCGGCTTCGGAGGCTGGATCACGGGCAAGTTAGACGACATCGGATTCGGGTTGGGGTGGTGGACCATGTACTTCGCAATCTTGATGCCCCTCATGAAGGGCCAAACACCGGGAAAGAAAGCGCTGGGCATACGGGTGGTACGACTCGACGGCCAGACGGTCACATGGTGGCATGCGTTCGAGCGCGCCGGAGGATACGCGGCGGGTTTCGCGACCGGACTGCTCGGATTCTTACAGATCTATTGGGACCCCAATCGCCAGGCCACACATGACAAAATCGCAGGGACGGTGGTGATCAGAGACGGCGCGCCCAAGGTCGAGGGGCTGTGGGATGCGCAGAGCGACGACACATGACGGAGATTCAGCCCGACCAGTTCGACACCGCGGCCGATGCCAGGCGAACCCTCGAGGAGCGCTTCGAGGACCGGATCGTCATGAACGTCCCGGACAAGCACAACAAGAAACTCCGGAAGCTCATGGAGATCGTGAACGCTGACGACGACCTCTACTGCCTATGGCTGGCCTGCAACGTCACGGCGATCCAACGACTCGGCATGACCGACCACGGACCGGTACACGTGAAGATCGTCATGAACATAGCCGTACGCATGCTGCGCCTGCTCCTGGACCGCGATGTCGTGCCCTCCGTGGTCGCCGACTGGAGGCTGTCGAGCGACGACGCCGAGGTGATCGTCGCGCTGGGTGCCCTCCTCCATGACGTGGGCATGTCGATCCAGCGGGCGGACCACGAGGACTTCTCGCTCTTCATCGCCCAGGAGAAGCTCCGGGAGATTCTGTCGCAGATCTACGACGAGCGGGTGGCCAACATCGTTCGCTCCGAGACCCTACACGCCATCATCGCACACCGCCGTGGCGGGGAGCCGCTCACGTTGGAGGCGGGCGTGGTGCGGATCGCGGACGCGCTG
>JADFRS010000038.1 GCA_022561145.1 Gemmatimonadota bacterium | reverse complement strand
CCTCGACCTTGAGCGCCATGCCACTGCCGCCCAGCGTCAGAAGGAGGCCTCGACAACCCAATCGGGCCCTGGTGGCCTCCATCCAGTCCGGGTCTTCGGAGTGGGGTGGCTCACCCAGAGCATCCGCCAGTTCCCTGTAATTGGGCTTGAACACCGTCGCGCCGGCGTACTCGAAGAAGCGCGCCTTCTTGGGATCGACCACGGTGGGTATGCCCGCCGCCGCCGAGGCGCTCAACACCGCCTCGATGACCGACGGCACAAGAAGACCTTTGTTGTAATCCGCCAAGGCGACGGCGCCGGCCTTTCCGATCAGCCCTCGAACGGACCCTCGAACGGCGGTGGCCTGGGCCTCCAGGATGTCGGTGGTGACTTCACGATCGACGCGAACCACCTGATGGTGCCCCGCCAATACGCGGGTCTTGGTGGTCGTGGGCCGATCCGGCGCTTCAACCAGCGAGCTGTCGTCGATGCCGAGGCGTTGAAGCTCGCCCCGCAGCCGGAACGCACTCTCGTCCGAGCCGCACATTCCCACCAGGCTACAGGATGCGCCCAGCGCCACGATGTTTGCCGCAACGTTGGCGGCGCCACCGAGTGAGGCGTCCTCGGCCGAGACCGTCACCACGGGCACCGGGGCCTCCGGGGAAATCCTCTCCGCTGTACCCGAAATCAGCCGGTCGAGCATGATGTCGCCCACCACCAGGACATGGGCACCGGCCATGGCGTGAAGAAGTTCTTCAGCGCGTCCCGCCGTGAGGCGCTCCATCAGTTCGAGTTTTCTCCCGTCGCTTCGTAGGGGCCTCGGCCCCGCGCTTCCAGGGGCCATCGCTCCACGTGCTCGCCGTCCACGGCGAGCAGATGGTCCTGGAGGTTGACCGAGACACACACGTGGTTGGGCACGATACGCACCCGATCGCCGACCGCGGGGCGCCAGTCCGTCGCGGAGATATCCAGAATGCCGTGCTCCTCGGAGAGAGATCGGACCAAGACCTCCGGTCGATCCAGCAGGAAGCCGAACCCGTCGTCTCCGCCTCTGGCTTCCTTCGCCAACGCCTTCGAACCTGCATCCACCACGGCCTGACCCGAGACCGCCATGCTCACGACGGTCGCGAGCACCGAATAGGCCAAGTGCTCGGGTCCGGCCACGTCGATCGCCAGACCTTCGCGGTCGAAGAAGATGCAGGTGCCCGGCCGAATCTCCGTGAGGCCGGGTATCTCATGGCTCCTCCACAAGGTCGGCGTGGACCCGCCACTGACCAGCGAGGGGGCCAGGCCCGCCGCGCCCAGAGCGTCGTAGAAGGCTTCCAGGAGGCCACGCAGCACCGCGAGGTCCGCGTCTTGAGTCGACGAGTGGGAACGGATTTGACCGGGGTAGAACATGATCCCGGCATACTCGAGCGCAGGCGACTCACGTATCTCGCCGGCGAGACGGACTGCCTCAGCTGGGGTCTGCAGACCCACCCTTCCGAGGCCGGCGTCGATTTCGACCAACACGCGCACCGACCGATTCGCGGCTGCCGCCGCGTGGCGCACCATGGCCAGCACCTCCGACGAGTCCAGGCCGATCATCAGGCGCACGGAATTGGGCAGCGCCATCAGCCGCTCGAGCTTGTTGCCGCCTACGACCGGATAGGCCACGAGGAGGTCGTCGGTCACGGTGGCCATGACCTCGGCCTCCCGGGGAGTGGCGACCGTGAGCCCGGGCGCGCCGGCCTGGAGTTGGAGGCGGGCGATTCGCAAACTCTTGTGCGTCTTTACGTGTGGACGCCAGGTAATGCCATGGTGACTGCAGTATGTCACCACCCGTTCGATGTTGGCGCGGACCCGAGGAAGGTCGATGACGCCGACCGGGGTCTCACAGGTGCTGAGCACCTAGTTGCCTGTTGAAGAAGTACAGCGGCTGCCGAGCAGCACTACGACTGCGCCTCCCTCGATAGGATCTCGTCCAGGGTCTTCAAGAATGCCGGGTCGTCTTCGAGAATGGGGCCGTACTGCATGAAGCGAATCACCCCATCCCTGTCCAGGATGAAGGTGGCGGGCAGGCCAATGGCCGCAAACACGTCCGTAGAGATCATATCCGGGTCGAGGAGGATGTCGTAACTCACCTCCATCTCTTCCAAGAACCGCTTCACCGCGGTAAGTGAGCTGTTGGAATCGACCGTGATGCCAACCACCTTGAAACCCCGGTCCGAGTACTCTTCGTAGACCGAGACGAGGTACGGTGTCTCGAACCTGCAGGGAGCGCAGTAGGTCGCCCACAGGTTGACCAGCACCACGTCACCCCGATAGTCCGCAAGGGAGACCTGCCTGTCGCTGTCGATCAACGTTGCCGTGAACTCGGGCGCGTCGTCACCGACGCGTGGCGGTTTTTGGGGGACGTCACATCCGAAAAAACCGATACTGCCTGTCAGCGCCACCAATAGGGCAAGCTTTTCCGAACCACGCATCGATCTCTGCTGCATCGTCACTCCGCTAGTTTGTTGTGGCGCCGGTCTGAGCCACCCGCACTCGTGTGGGATTTCCCGACTCGGTCCACGCGAACAGGATCCGACCTCCCGCATCCTGAAGCATCCTCGGAAAGCCGCTGTCACGTCCGGCCGATGTCGGCGAGACCTCCATAGGCTGATCCACAGTACCATCGGCCTGCACCCGCTGAGCCAAGATCTCGGCATCGTGCCCGCCACCCTCGATCCAGCTGACCAGCGCGGACCCGTCTCCCAGTAGCAAAACGTCTACCCGACCGAGGGGGTTCCCCAGGTCGACTCGGATCGGGGGGCCGAAGGAGTCCCCGGCATCATCGGAGAAGGCCACCTGCACCATCGCCCGATCGTTCGCGCCCGTGAACCACGCCACGACCACACGCTCCCCGGCAGCCGCCACCGCGGGTCCATTCACAGGGCAGGCCGGAAAGACCCATCCATCGTCATGCACGGCGTGCCCTGTGGTCCACCCGTCCTTGCCCATGCGCGTAAGGTAGATGTCACGGACCTCGGCACGTGTCCGATCGCGGTACACCACGATAGGGCCTCGACTCGTCATCGCCGCATCAGTTTGGCAACAGTCACAGATGAGTTCGTCTAGGAGAACTTCGGGACCGGGCATTCCGCCGAGAGAGGCTGTTCGGAAACGCAGGGTCATTTCGGCTGGACCCCCGTGGCCGCCCTCGGTCTTGGCCGACTTCCGCCCATCGAGCCAAACCATCCCGACCTCACCGTCGGACACCGGAACCATGGAGACGAACCCATGCTCGGTTGGCGTGCCGTCCTCGTGTGGCGTCCAGGGTTCGCTCCAGTTCGCTCCACCGTCGCTCGAAAACGCTACCCGCACACCGTAGTCGTATCCGCCCTGGGTGCCCCGCTCCAGCCAGTGCGCTGCGAGCACCCCAGGCGATACGGCCCACACGGCGGGAAAGTCAGCCCAGTTCACGAAAAACGGAGCATCGCCCTCGGTGGCCACGGTCTGGACCTCGCCCCAGCCACCGTCGCTCAGGCGCGCCATTAGCAGGGACCATGTGCCGGCAGCGTCCGGCTCCAGCCAGCTCAGGACGACGCCGTCCACATCGGAGGACAGGGCGGGCCACCGGCTGCCCTCTCCGGTGGGCGCCTCCAAGGGCTCGAGTTGGCCGAGACCGGGATCATTTGAGCTGCATGCGACCGACACCAGGATCAGCGAGAACGCGCACGTACGAAAGAACATAGGGAGGATCTCGTAGGTTTCAGTGTTAGGAGCGTGACCCACAGGCAAGAATCTTGCACATCGTCCCCGTATCCGTAAAGAGGTAGGGTTGGGGGAACCCACACGGTGGCGCTACGCGTTGATACGAACGACGGGGGGGGCGCTTTGGGCGGTGATGCCCTAATTTGAAGGACCAGATAGGTTCGATCGAGGAAGGGCTAGTCTAACGACTTTGGTCCGAGCCACGTCCATAAGGACGATGGCCTCAATCACAGGTTAAGGGGTGTGTAATGGTGTCAAAGGTTAGGACCGATCCGATCGGGGTGCTGACGCGCGCGATGACTGCCGTCTGCGCGGCGCTCGTTCTGCTGGCGCTTCCGACGCAAGTTGCCGCCCAATATTTCGGACGGAACAAGGTCCAATACGACAACTTCGATTTCAGGGTCCTCAAGACACCGCACTTCGACATCCACTTTTATCCGGAAGAGGCCACTGCGGTCGAGGACGCCGCGCGCATGAGTGAACGCTGGTACGAGCGCTTCGCGCGCCTCTTCCAGCACGACTTCGAGAAGCCCAAACCCATAATCCTGTACGCCGATCACCCGGACTTTCAGCAGACCAACACACTGAGGGGCTCGTTGAGCGAGGGCCTGGGTGGTGTTACGGAGTCGCTCAAGAACCGGGTCATCATGCCGCTGACGGGTTCTTATTGGGACACCGACCACGTCCTGGGTCACGAGCTCGTGCACGCGTTCCAATACAACATCGCCCAAGCCCGCTCCGGCTCTGGCATCCGAGGCCTGACTCTGCTCCCGCTGTGGCTGGTGGAGGGCATGGCGGAATATATGTCGGTGGGCCGGGAGGATCCGCTCACTGCGATGTGGATGCGGGACGCCATTCTCAGGGACGACGTCCCGACGCTCAGCGAAATGACGAATGAGCGGCGCTTTTTCCCGTATCGCTTCGGCCAGGCCTTCTGGGCCTACGTTGGGGGCACGTACGGTGACGAGGCCGTCGCGGACCTCTACAGGCGTGCTGTCCGAGTCGGCTGGGAGCCGGCCCTCGAACAGGTTCTCGGCGTCTCCTCCGACACGCTATCGCTGCGTTGGCGTGAAGCCGTCGAGGCGGAGTACCTGCCGCTGATGGTCGGAAAGCAGGCACCCGGCGAGTCCGGTGCTCTCTTGCTGGCGCCGGAGACCGGTGCAGGGCGCCAGAACGTCTCGCCATCGGTGAGCCCTGACGGCCGCTTCGTGGCGTTCCTGTCGGAGAAGGATCTCTTCGGGATCGATCTGTTCATCGCGGATGCGCGCACGGGTGAGATCATCCGGAAATTGGTGAGCGCGAACTCCGACCCCCACTTCGACGCGCTGCGTTTCATCGACTCGGCGGGTGACTGGTCACCCGACGGCTCGAGCTTCGTCTTCGTCGTATTTGCCGACGGAGACAACGAGCTCGCCATCGTCAACACCTCGAACGGTGATATCGAGCGGAAGATCAACATCGACGGCGTGGGCGGCATCGCCAACCCGGCGTGGTCGCCCGACGGCCAGTACATCGCATTTTCCGGAATGGAGGGCGGTGTCAGCGACATCTACATCTGGGATGTGGAGACCGGCGCCCTGCGTCAGATGACGGACGACAAGCATGCCGATCTTCAGCCGGCCTGGTCGCCCGACGGCCGCACGATCGCATTCGTTTCCGACCGCGGTGAGAGCACGGACTTCTCGATGCTGGTGTACAGCAAGCCGCAGGTCGCCTTCCTGGACGTGCAGTCGGGGGCGGTGGAAGTGCTCGACATCTTCGGCAACGTGAAGCACATCAACCCGCAGTACGCTCCCGACGGGCGTTCGCTCTACTTCATATCCGACCAGGACGGCTTCAGCGACATCTACCAATATGCGTTCGACAGCGGCGAAATCCGGCGCATCACGCAGTTGGTGACGGCGGTGAGCGGCATCACCTACATGTCGCCTGCACTGTCGGTGGCGGAGGAGGCCGGCACGATCCTGTACACGGTCTTCGATGAGTTCGAGTTCCACGTCTACAGTCTCGATGCCAACGAAGCGAACGCCGGCGGCGTCAACGTGGCTGTGACGTCCGAGCCGAAACCCGGCAGGATCCTACCGCCATCGCAGCCCACGCGCGCCAGCAGGATTGCGGGCTATTTGGCCGATCCGCTCACCGGGCTCGTCCCCGAGGACACCTACAGTGCCGACGATGCGGTCCCGTACGATTCCAGGTTGACGCTCGACTACGTCGGCCAGCCGACGCTCGGAGTCGGTACCGACCGCTTCGGGAGCTACATCGGCGGGGGTGCGGCCGCATTCTTCAGCGACATGTTGGGCAACCGGACCCTCGGCATGGCGATCCAGGCCAACGGGACGTTCAAGGATATCGGTGGGCAGGTGTTCTACCTGAACCAGGAGAAGAGGGTGAACTGGGGTGTCTCAGGCCAACGAATTCCGTTCCTGCTGGGTGGATTCCAGTTCCAGGATGTCGATCCCGAGAGCGGACTGCCTTTCGTCGGGGTGCAGCGCAACCGAGTCTTCCTTTCGAACGCGAGCTTCCTTACGGCGTACCCATTCTCGACGACCCGGCGGATCGAGGCACAGGTGGGCCTAACGCGGTGGTCGTTCGACAATGAAGTGGAGCGGTTCTTCATCGACCCGTTTTCCGGGCAAGTCATCGGTTCCGACCGCATCAGCCAACCGTCCGCACCTGCACTGAACCTCTTCACCGCGTCGCTTGCGCTGGTGGGCGATAATTCGTTCACCGGGTTCACGTCGCCCGTCGGCGGAGGCCGATACCGGATCTCGGTTGGGCCGACGCTCGGGTCGATCAACTACACGAACGTCACGGTGGATTTCCGCCGATACCTCAGCCCCAACAACGACATCACCTTCGCGTTTCGCGGGCTCCACCTCGGCCGTTATGGCAACGACTTCACGTCCGAGAAAGCGCAGGTCATTCGCGAAAACTACTTGGGCTTCGAGACCTTTGTTCGCGGGTATGCGTTCGAGAGCTTCACCTTCGATCCGAGCGATCCATCCTCCGCTGAGTGCTTGGGAGCCCCAGTGGATCCCGACCTCGAGCCGATTACGGGGTGTTCCGTCATGGATCGCCTCTTCGGCCATAAGATTGGCGTCGTGAACTTCGAGGTCCGTGTTCCGCTGTTCGGGACGTCGCAGTTCGGCTTGATCAACTTCCCGTTCCTGCCGACCGAGTTGGTGCTGTTCTCCGATGCCGGCCTTGCCTGGAATGACTTCTCGGACATCAACTTCGAGGTTTCGCGGCGCCCGAGCGGTGTCTCGCCCGTGTTCTCGTCGGGCGCGTCGGCTCGCTTCAATCTTCTGGGCGTGCTCATCCTCGAGTGGTACTACGCCATTCCATGGCAGCGACCTGAGAAGGGCGGGCACTTCGGGTTCGTCATGGCACCGGGTTGGTAGGCGACACCGCCGCCTGAGACAGAGAAGGGTCCGGCCCAATCCATGGGCCGGACCCTTTTTCTTGCGGCATCCCCAAGGGGCCGTTGGGTCTTTTCTAGAAGATCGAGAGGTTGATGTAACGTCCGGGATTCTCCCGTAGGTCCACCATCAACAGCCGGACACTTTCTACAGTCGCCGTGAGCGTGTGGTACAACGAATCATTGGTGGAAAGCTGGCCCAGCGTGCCCTCGCCACGCTCCATACGGGCCATGATCACCTCCAGTGAGCCCGCGGCCCGGTCGAGACGGACGCTGGCCCGGTTCATGTGCTGGAGCAAAGAGTCCGCGTACGTGACCGCGCTGGCCAACTCGGCACCGGTCTCCGGGCCGGCCGCCGTCATGCTCTCGAGGCCTTGGGCCGCCCGGTTGAGGCTGGCGATCATGTCCTTGATCGTTCCGCTCTCGGAACGTGTTACATCCGACAACTCACTCAGGAGAGCCTGGAGGTCCTGGATACTCCCTCCGAGTGCTGTGATCGTGGAGTCGGACAGCAGGGCGTTGACACGATCCAGCACGGCCGCCCCTCTCTCTCCCAGCGCATCGGCGTCGTCGAAGAGCCCTTTGACCACCGAACCCGGTAGGTGGGTGTTGGGCGCGACGCGGGACCCGGTTCCAGGAACGACCTCCACGGTGCGTCCCCCTAGGAAGCCGGTGGAAACCAAACGCGTCCGCGACCCTTCGGGAATCCCCCACTCGCCCTCGATCTCGAGGATGACCACGACTTCAGAGGTGCTCCGGGTCAGGTCGAATTGATGAACCCGTCCGATGTTGACGCCGCGCATCTGCACGGGATCACCATTGCGGAGCCCCATGGCGCTCTCTACCGACGTCGTCACAAAGTAGCGGCCACGGAAGGTCGCGGGGTCGGTGAGCATGTAGAGCGTCACGAGAGCGGCGATGCTTCCGGCGAGCACGAACAGCCCGACACGCGCCTCCCGGCCACGTATCTGCTGGGGTATCGCCTGCCTGATCTCCTGATCAGTCGGGGTGTTGGCACTCGGTGTAGCCAAAAGCCGGTCCTCCCTTATCTCACATCCAGGACATCGATGGCCGCGTATGCTGCCGCGCGATTCTCGAAGGCCTGGACCACTGGATCATCACTATTCTTGAATTCCTCCGGTGTACCACAGAAGCGAAGACGTCCGCCTTCGAGCATGGCTACTCTGTCGCACATCTCGAGACCGCCCTCCACATCGTGTGTGACCAGGAGAGATGTCACCTGAAGCTCCTCGGACAGCTGGGTGATCAACCGCTCAACCGCAGCCGTGTTCACCGGATCGAGACCGGTGGTGGGCTCGTCCCAAAGCAAGATCTCCGGCCGCCCCACGATCGCGCGGGCGATCCCCACCCTCTTCTTCATTCCCCCGGACAACTCGGCCGGCAACTTGGACAAGATCATCCTGGGCTCCAGGTTGACCAGCTCGAGGGCCTCCCAGGCTTTGTGGGCGACCTCTTTTTCGGTCATGCGCTTCAGCGTCGCCTCGGGCAGCCCCATGCGGATGTTCTCGAAGACGTTCAGCGAGTCGAACAGCGCGGCGTATTGGAAGACATAGCCCACCTTCTCGCGAATCCGCGCGAGTGTCCCGCGTCCGCCAAAGTGGACCGACTGATTGTCTATGCACACGTCACCCCTATCGGGCACGATGAGCGCGAGGGTCGTCTTCAACAGGACGCTCTTGCCGGTGCCGGAGGGGCCGAAGAGCGCGAACATCTCCCCACTCTCCACACGCAGATCCACACCGGAAAGCACAGGCTCGTCGAAGGCCTTGTACACACCCTTGTATTCGATCATGCGGAGTGCCGACCTCCAACCGCTTCGTTACGCATCGTCCTCACTAGAGAAACAGCGGTGGGAACATGGCGTCGACGATCAGGATCGTCAGCGTCATGAACATCACGGACTGGGTGGTCTGTAGCCCAACCCCCGCTGCCCCGCCACCTGTGCGCAGACCCATGTGGATCGCGATCGTCGGAATGACGAAGCCGAACGCGACCCCTTTGAGGAGGGAGTACAACAAGTCCCAAGAATGCCAGAAGAGGCGCGCGCCGTAAAAGAACGACTCTTGGCCCAGGCCCATGGTGAGCTCTGCCGTGTACATGCCCGCCAGGATACCGAACAGGTTGGCGATCCCAACCAGCAGGGGCAACGCGATGATCCCGGCCAGGATTCTGGGGGCGGCGAGCATCTCGATCGGATCCCGTCCTACTGAATAGAGTGCGTCGATCTGCTCGGAGACCTTCATCGTACCGAGCTCCGCCGTGATGCGCGCGCCGACGCGGCCCACCAGCACGATGGCGGTCAACACGGGGCCCATCTCGAGCACGATGCTCTGCGTAACAACGCTGCCCATGACGTAGAGCGGAATCGAGCCCGTGAACTGGTACCCACCCTGTTGACTCGTCACGATTCCTGCGAGGCCGGCAGTGACGATGACGATTGGGATGCTCTGGACGCCGATGATGTAGACTTGGCGGGCGATCTCGCGCACCGAGACCCGGAATTCGGTGTACGCGCGACCGACCTTCCAGAGCAGGATCGCGATCTCACCGGCATGAACGGCTACCGTGTGTGCCACCCGCCCGACAGGGGCGAGCACCGCCTGAAGCGGCACCGGCATGGCTGTATTTGCGCTCGGGTTGTTCCCGTTCACGAGCTTTCGTCCCTCAGTGTCACAGAAGCCCGTCGAAGAAGTGGGGCGACAGGCGCCGAAGGTTCAAACCTTTGGGGCCGAAAATCAAGCGCCAGGCCCATATTCATCTAACAAGGTCCAGAAAAGGCCGCGTGTTCCCGCGAGCCACGGCACGGCCTCGCCAAGATCACAAGACGGGGTTACGCTGCTCCCCCCAATCCACATCGGAGGGTACCAATGAGCATGAGTCTTGGAAGCAGCCGTAGGATGATCGGAGTACTCACCACGCTCTTGATGGGCGCCGCGTGCACGGCGGAGCAGGCGGAGGTGGAGGTTACGGTCATGAAGGGCCGGATCGAGGTCGACCCCACGGCCGCCGGAGAGCTCCCCGCCGCGATCCTGGGCCAAGCGGCCTCCCCACGTGGCGTGGACGTGGCTTACTTCCCAGAGGGTGAGTCCACCCTCGGATACCTAGCGGTTCCGGATGGTAGTGGACCCTTCCCTGGTCTGCTGTTGGTGCATGAGTGGGACGGGCTCAAGGACCGCGTCCGACAGGTTGCCGACGCCATGGCTGCCGAGGGATACGTGGCCTTGGCCGTGGATCTCTTCCGCGGCCAGACGGGCGACAACGCCACCGAGAATCGTGCCCTCACCGGCCAGGTGGGCGAGAACCCGGCGGAGATGATCGCCAATCTCGATGCGGCGGCGGCGTTCCTTCGGGCACGCTCGGATATGACCGGCAAGGTGGCTGCAATGGGCTGGTGCTTCGGTGGTGGTATCGCGCTGAGCTACGGGTTGGGCGGCGAACACCATGAAGGTACGCGATCTTCTACGGCCGCTTGCTGGCGGACCCGGACTCGTTGGCTACGCTGACGCACGAGGTATACGGCACCTTCGCGGAACTCGATCAGGGGATCCCACCCGAGGCCGTCGACGAATTCGTGCGAGCACTCGAGCAGGCCGGGATCGAAAACGACGTGCATGTCTACGACGATGTCGCCCACGGATTTTGGCTGCGTGTGGATCAGGACCCTGATGTGCGGAGCGGTCCCGCCTTGGATGCATGGACGAGACTAAAGGCCTATTTGCAGAGGGCGCTCGGCTAGGCGACGGTCGGTCGCCTTACTTCCGTTCGCGTCCGCCACCTCGGCGAAAAGGAAGCTGAGGCACGGAGTCTCCAGGGGCGACGATCCAGTTTTCGTACCGTTGATAGCGCTGGAAGTAGTCACCGCTGGGCATCTGCCACCAAACGAGCGCCTCCGAGGGGAGCGGGTACGTCTGGTCCGGGCCGCGCGTCACGGGTGCGAACGAGACGCGCCCACCCGCGTGCTCCTGGGGCTCAGGGGTGTGGAACGCCCACTCGACCCACTGGAGCGTGGTGTCTGCAGCCATGGCGATGGTGCCCTTGATGAATGGTTTGTCATCATCCTTCGGGCAGAACCGCACCGTCCAGCCGTCATCGGCAGCGTCCAACATGATGAAGCGATGGTTTTCGCCGAAAAGCTCCTGGACGAAGTGGGAGGTGAAGTCCGCCTCGAGCGGGGCGTACACCCAGGAGTCGTAGGGGTGGTCCGCATCGGTGCGCTTCACCATGAACGCATAGCCGGTCCGCTTGATCCTGCGAGCCCAACTGAAGCGCCGCAGCGAGCTCGAGCTGCGTTGGCTGAGCGCCAGTTCGGGGAGTTGAAGCGGTCCTAGATCCTCCCTCGCGACCACGGTATCGGCCTCGGCCAGGTAGGTAGCGACCCCAAGCGTGTCCAGTGCCCCGTGGTAGTGCGCGCGGGCACTCTCCCACAGGCTGCGCGCGTCCTTGTCGTCATCCCTGGTACAGAGGTCTCCGTCCGCGCTGACCACGAGACCCTCCAGCGCGATCGGCTGCGCATCGAGCTGGATCTGGTAGCGGGTGACGCCTGGATCGACGGTCACGCGTACCGGCTCGAAGCCGAGTGCGCTGGCCCTGAGGCTCACTGTCTGGCTGGCCACCGTCTCGATGAAGAAGAACCGTCCCCGATCGTCGGTCATCGTGGCGGCAATCCGCCGGTCGGTACTCCACGCCTCGATGGCCACGGCTTCCATCGTGCGACCGTCACGGGTGGTGACCAGCCCGAATATTTGTGCGGCAGCCCCAGCCGGGAGCAGCGCGGTGACCAGCATTAGCAGGACACCCGTCCGTCCAAGAAACACCATGGCACCCCCCATCACTCGACCTCCTCTATCCCTTCGATCCGCTGACACTCTAACGCGTTGCGGCTCTCCATGTTCCAGGGTTCCCAGGTTCGCGCGCTCCCGGGTCCTACCTAACGCGAGAGGCCACCCCGAAAGATTCCGGGCAGCCTCTCGGCGTTAAGCGTGAGATCGCTACTGTAGGGTAGGCGGCTTTGCCGTGCCGTAGAAGATCGCGTTGAACAGCAAAGGGAATGTCCCATGCGGCTGGGCACGGAAGGTGATCTTGGGCGTGAAAATGAAGAGCTTGCCTTCGCCGCGGTCCGCCTCTAGGAGCGCCGTACCTCCCCGCATACGCTCTTGGCCCCAGGCCCAGCCACTCCTCAGGGGTCGATCCGTGTCGAACCAGCCGATCCGCCTCACACCCTGGGCTTCGTGGTCGTCCGCCAAATCGAAGAGGAGGCTGTGGCTGATCATGACGTCAACGCGCTCTCCGAGGCCGTATGTGAGAGGGCTCCCGTGCTCGATCTTGAGGGAGTGGATCGAACCCGGGGTGTAGTATTCGTCGTCAGTCAGCGAGCGGCCGTCCACGGTCAAGTGGTTGGAGACCGGCAGGCCGGCGTGCTCGGCCAAGGAGGCGGAGCTGCCGATGGCGATGACGGTGCCCCCCTGGTCGGCGAATTCGAGAATGGCCGGAACCGTGGTCGTGACGGTCACGCTACCCAGCCGGTCGCGGAATTCTGAGGGGATGCTCTGGGCTTCGGGACTTCCGCCTCGGCCACCGCTGCCTCGGCCCCCGCCTTCGCCCCGCGCTGAGGGGACGGCACCGTCCTCCAGGATCAGCACGTCGTACTTGCTCGCCAACTCACCCTGGTCGATCTCCGGCGCGTAGACCACGTCGAAGTCGAAGTTGAAATCTTCCAGGATCTTCCTGGTCCATCCCGAGGGCATGGAGCCGCCGTACCGGTCCCAGAGGGCGATGCGGGGCCGTTGGAGTTCCAGGGCACCGCCGGTTGGTGCAGAGCTCACGCCGTGGAAGGTCAGGCCCAACTCACCGGCGGCCTCCTCGAGAATGACTCGTGTGTCCCTGTCCGACGGGAAGTAAAACGAGCCCTCGGCGTAGGTTACGCCGTTTTCCATGAAGCTCTGCTGCATCCAGAACACACGGCCACCCTCTGCGAGCACCCCGTTCACCACGCGGAACGCATCGTTGAGGTGTTCGACGACGAAGCCGCTTGCTCCAGCGGCGTTGACGATCCGCCCACGCGGGGGGCTGACCAGGTCCTCGGTGACGACCTCGAAGGGACCGTCGAAGGCCTCCGGCACTCGGTCGAACTCCACCCCCATTTGGAACGCCAGCGTCCAGCCCGCATTGTCATATGGTGCGATGGGCGGGCCCCCGGGATAGGCGAAATCGTTCGGATGGTGCTGCGCCTCGAACATGTCGAGCACGTGGGGCCGGAACGCCTGAGCGGCCTTCACAACGTACGAGCCGGAAGCATAACGCGTGCCCCCCGCCTGGAAGTCGGCCGTTGCACGGTGGACCTGCACGCCGTTCTTGAGAAGGGCGTTGACGAACTTGGTCGCCGTAAGGAAATCCCCCCGATCCGCGGGAATGATGTAACCACGTGCGTCGCGTTTGGCCGGATCACGCAGGATTCGCCTGTAGTCTTCTACAGTTCCCACGGCGCTCCGGTCTCCGCGGCCATTTTCCTCGCCCGCGGCCGCCAGCTCTACTGAGGCGTCATCGATCTGGAACGGCAGGATCGTCCAGTTGTCCCGGCTTCCGCGCTCGATGGAGTTCGTGCCCATGCGCCAGATGTTGAAGAGCAGCTGGTCCCTGTGGCGCGACGCATGGTCCAAGACGGCCATGTTCGCCGTCTGCGAGTATTCGATGGCCTGACGGAAGTGCCAGGTTCCAGGCTCCACCGGCAGCGGGAGATCGCCGTGCGGGAGTTGACGTGACGGCACGAACGGAATTTCGATCGGAGTAGGGTGGCCCCTCGTCTCGGTCAAAAGGCCGATCATGTTCTTGAAGTACGGCGTGGTACGGAGCCCACCGTTCCACCATGTCGAATAGCTCGCCCCCGATCGCATCGTCGTACCGCCCTTCCCTTCCCGCACGAACCGGCCGTGCATGGCCGCTCCCACCGCATCGAGACTCGTGATGATGAGCGGGTCGAGATTGTGATTGGGCGGGTCCCTGAACGGCGGCGCAAACATGATCGCGCCCTCGGGACCGGTCTGGTGGTGATTGTAGACGATCTGGGGAAACCACTCCCGGTACATGACTCGATTCATGTTCGTGGTTTCGGCCAACTCCGACATGTAGAAGTCCCGGTTGTTGTCGTGACCGGCGTATTTGTTGTACAGGACCGGGACCCCGCTCGTGGTGCGTTCGAGCGGGTCGTCGTGACGCATGTACCAATCTGCTACGAGCTCATGTCCATCCGGGTTCGCATGGACAGCCAGCAGAATCACGTCGTCGAGAATTCGCAGTGTCTCGGGGTCGTCTCGAGTCACCATGCGGTAGACGAGCTCCGTGAGTTGTTGCGCCCCCAGAACCTCGGTGGCGTGCAGCCCTCCATCGATCCAGACGACGGCTTTTCCGGTCTGGGACAGCTCACGGGCTTCGGCTTCGGTGACGCCTTCCGCGTGGGCGAGCCGAGCTGCGATCTCCTGATAGCGCTCGATCTGCCGGTGGTTCTCGGGCGAAGTGATGATCGCCATGATCTGCGGGCGGCCCTCCGAGGTGAGCCCGAAATCGTGGACCGTGATGCGTTCGGACTCATCGGCGAGCACGTGCCAGTAGTCGTAGAGCTGAGTGTAGTTGAAGAGGACGTAATCGGCGCCGATCTCGTGCCCGAATTGCTCCGTGGGGGATGTCCCGCTTTGCTGGGCCGCAGCGGGGGTGGCAAGCAGGGCCAGAGTGAGAAAGCCGAGCTGCGAGGTAAATCTGAAGTGGTTCATCGATCCATTCTCTCCATGCGCCAAAAGACGATTCCGCCCGCCTGCTGTCCGACCTCGACCTCGCCGACTCGCCGCATCGTGCGGAGATCGTAGATGTCCACCTTGCCGGGCTCTGCGCCCACGCCCTCGGCGCTGACGAACGCGAAACGTGAGTCGGGTGTGATCGCGACGCCGTGTGTGATGGTAGTCGACGATTCGACGATCCCTACGCTCGCCCAGCTCTCGAGGTCGAAGAACTCGACGCCCGCTCCCTGTTTCAGCGTGCCCACCAGCATCTTGCCGTCGGGTGTGATATCGAGGTTGTAAATGCCACGGCCCGTGGGGAGCTTTCGGAGGAGGACCCAGTCACGCGTGTCGATTTCCAGGATCACGTCTCCTCTGTTGCACGCAACGTAGACCTTCGAGCCGTCCGGGGAAGGCTCCGCCCAAGTCGGGGCGCAACTGGGGTTCTTGGCCTGCCCTGGACGCATATGGTCCTCTGGGCGGTAGGCCTCCTCCGCGATACTCCCCTCAAAGCCGATAGCCACAGAGAAACGGCGCGACACCTCGAACGTGCGGGTGTCCACCTCGACGAGTTGGTCATCTTGGATGCAGTTCGTGTAGAGATGCGTCCCCCGGGGCCCGACCCTGAGGCCGTGGGGCTGCGTGCACGTATCGATCTGTGCCACCTCGATCATATCGGGCGTGTACACGACCGAGACCGTCGAAGGAACCTTCTCCCCGTGGAGGTTGAAATTCGCCACGAATGCGTAGAGGCCGTCGGGCGTGAGGTCTACCGTCGCGGGGAAGCGTCCCAGCAGTATGGGCGCGCTGACCAGGGTGTCGGGACCTGCGTGGAACTTCCAGAGCTTTCCGTCCGGAAATCCGTGCCCGGTGGTCATGTAGAGATACTCCCCGTCAGGAGAGCTCATGAGCGCGTGCGGGCCCTCGGTCTCGAGCGACAACTCGCCCACCGGAATCGTCTTGTCGATGGACGCGCCGCCGGGGCCAAACCGGATACGGTGGATCAGGTCCGCCGACTCGGCACCCACATATGCGTAATAGGTCGCCTGGGGGCCGATCGCGACCCGGTTGGCGGAGCTGGTCGCACAACTGAGCATGAGGAGGGTGATCGGGATCAATAGCGGCTGTGGGCGAGGCATCCGTGCTGCTCCGTGGGGTGGATCCGTATTGCCAATTCGGGTATTCAAGGGAATAGTACCTGCCCGCACGCGGCGCACCAGGGGGCGCCCCCTGAGAGCCGGCGCTGATCCTAAACGACGACCGAGGGGATGTACGCATGAAAGCCATTCGCACGAGCTTGGTGGCTACGGCGCTGATCGGCGCGTTGGCCACACCCGCGCTTGCCCAGGATTCCACGCTACGGGCCGGGCTTCAGGTAGACAGCCTGCGCAGCGAGCCGGCCGAGCTGACCATGACGGCGGGTGAGACAGTCCCCCTCACGATCATCGCTCTAGACCACTACGGCGACGTGGTCGACGCCCAGATTCGCGTGGCCGGCCGAGGCGTCCGCTACGAAAACGGCTTCGTCACCGCGAGCACCGGCGGCGAGTTCACCCTCATCGCCAGCGTAGTTCTCCCAGCGGATTCGGATCGGCGGCCGCTCACGCTTCGAATTCTCATCAAGGTCAACTATCCCGCGGTGGAACGGATCGCCATTCAGGCCGAGCCCGGCAGGCTGTACGCGGGGACGAGGCTCCGCCATGGGGCCGTGGCGCTCCACGGGGACGGCACGTTGCGCCCCGGGGCGACCTTCGCCTGGTCTAGCTCGGAGCCATCGATCGCTTCAGTGGACGGACGGGGCGTCGTGACGGCACACGCCGCCGGTACCGTCACGATCACCGCCGAGCTCGAGGGTGCGGAGGGTTCGGCTCGCTACCAGATCCCGGCGTTCCCGGTGGCAAGCCTCGAGATCGAGGGAGGGTTCGATCAGGCTCGCACAGGTGACGTGCTGACGTTCGAGGCGGTGGCGCGCGATGACGGAATGGAAAGAATCGGCGACGTGCCCATCGTGTGGTCCTTGGCCTTTGTGCCGGACGACTCGATCAACGCGCCCGGTGCGGCGGGCATCGTGCAAAGCGGTAAGTTCGTCGGCGAGGTCCCTGGCACGTACACGGTCGTGGCCTCCGCGGGCCACCTGACCGCCATGCGCGAAGTGGACGTGCGCCCGAGGGACGTCGTGCAGACCATGGAGATCATTGGGCAGGGCTCCATGAACGAAGCCCACACATCGGACCTGTGGATCTTCGAAGGGCTCGATGGCCGTGACTACGCGGTTACAGGCACATGGCGGGCCGATGGTTGGGCGTTCTTCTGGGACGTGACCGATCCGACGAACATCGTGAAGACCGACTCCATCCAGATCGATGCTCGCACCGTGAACGACGTAAAGGTCTCGCCCGACGGACGGTACGCTGCCTTGAGCCGTGAGGGGGCGTCGAATCGGAGGAACGGCGTGGTCATCCTCGACCTGGCGGATCCGGCCCATCCCACGATCGCGTCGGTTTATGACGATGACCTCACGGGAGGTGTGCACAACATGTTCGCAACGAATGATTACTTGTTCGCCCTGTCCGCCGGTGACAAGTACATCATTCTCGACGTGACCGATCTTCGGAATCCGACCTACGTAAGCGAGTACAACCATCCCAACAGCCGCGTTCACGATGTTTGGGTGCATGATGGCGTGGCGTACTCCTCTGAGTGGGGCAACGGTGTCGTGGTTGTCGACGTCGGCAACGGCAGGTGGGGTGGCAGCATCGACAACCCCGTGTTCGTGACCAACGTGCCCACCCCAGTGGGAGCGACTCACGCGACCTTCCCCTATTCGCAAGAGTCGACCGGCAAGTTCTATCTGTTCCTCGGTGACGAGATCATGAGCAGGGGCAACGCCGCTTGGGGTGGAGTGGGGACGTCACGGATTCCGGGCGCCGGGGGGACGCCTGCCGCGAACCGGGGCTACATCCACATCATCGATTTCACCGACCCGGAAAATCCCGAGGATGTGGCGCGCTACGAGGTGCCGGAGTTCGGAACCCACAACAGTTGGGTGGAGGATGACATC
This sequence comes from Gemmatimonadota bacterium, assembly GCA_022561145.1. Taxonomy (GTDB): domain Bacteria; phylum Gemmatimonadota; class Gemmatimonadetes; order Longimicrobiales; family Gaopeijiaceae; genus JACZXQ01. Next base: position 11,050 of record JADFRS010000038.1, on the reverse strand, counting down.
CTCTACCAGGCCTACTACGAGGGCGGGATGAGGATGGTGGACGTCTCGGGAGAGTTGCTTGGGAACCTTGCGACCCAGGGCCGTGAGATGGCCGTGTTCAAGCCGTACGATCCGAATGGCCTTGCCGCCAACGCCACCATGGTGTGGGGCGGCCAACCCTACAAGGGCCACATCTTCTTCTCCGACTTCACCTCCGGGCTCTGGTCCGTGAAGATCACACCGAGGACGAGGCCGGTGAGCTAGAGGCCTAGTCGACGCGCTGTAGGCGGGGGTTCGGCCGGGATGACCGGCCGACCTTCGCCGCCGGCTGCCCTTCCAACAACACGACGTCGGCGGTGAAGTTGTAGCTCCCACGGAGCAACGATGACCCGACCCCGTACGAATCGACCGGCACGGACGCACGCTCGAACGCGCGGATCTTCTCGACGGTGAACCCACCCGAAGCGATGATTTTCACATGCCGGAATCCCTCACCGTCCAGCGCATTGCGCACCGCGTGAACCAGATTCGGTGTCACGCCTCGGTCCTCCGGGTCTGAGAGCGATCGGTCCACGAGGGTCTCGGAGGTGTCGAGCCGGACACCGTAGAGGCGCGCCCCAAGCGATCGGGCTACGGCGAGCGCTGTGCCCACGGAATCGTTGTCGAAATCCACGAGTGAGATCACCGGTACGTCATCCGGAAGGTGGTTCGCAAGAGCCTCCGCGGCCTTGACGGTATCACCTGCATACGCGGCGATGAGCGCGTGTGGCACCGTGCCGATTCCCTCTGCCCCCCAGAGGGCACCCTGGGCGTCGGTCGAGACGCTCGTCACTCCTCCGATGCGGGCAGCCCAGCCGTCGCCCGCCTGCGCGCCCCAGAGATCGTGGCGGGCGGGAAAGAAGAGCACCGGCTTGGGCGCTGCTGCCGCGACGGTTTCCTGCGTCAGGGTTGCCACCATGGTGCGCCGCCCGAGAACGCCCAAGTAGAGCGTTTCGAGGTGGGCGAACGCCCGGTAGGGGCCGGTGATCCACATCACGGTCTCATGCGGCTCGACCTCATCTCCATCATGGAGCGACAGAACCTCCAGGTCGTCCCACGAGAACTCGGGACTCAGGCAGAGCTTTAGAAGCGCGATAGCCTCGTCAGTGCCGGCCAAGAGCGCTGACTGTTTCTGGAAGACCTGCATCGTGACGTTGGGGGACAGACCGTTGCTGGCGAGCACGTCTCGGGCGCGCACGAAATACTTGTCGGTGTAATGTCCGCGACGGATTGCGTCGACAGGGAGATCAAAGGCGTTCGGATCGATACGGCTGAGCCGCTCTTCCCCACTCGACGCCATGAAGCGAATGGGTCGGGACCCTGGGTCTGGGGTCGGAGTCACGGGAGTGCGCGTCTTCCAGGTATGGGCCCAGAGGCGTGTTGAAGATCTGGTACGGACGGTGTCCATGCGGCCGCCGGGACCAGAGTAGGCGGGTGGGCGAGAGCACGCCAGAGAACGAACCCCTTGTCCTGTCCACGACGGTCTCCGATACTCGGTTATCCATGGTGACGCTACTGCTGGTCCTGGGGACCTCCCTCTCGATTTCCTTTCTGTGCTCCATTCTCGAGGCCGTGCTCCTTTCGGTCAGCCACTCCTATGTGGCTCTGCTGAGAGAGCAAGGCGATCGCGCCGGAGAGTACTGGCACAGGATGCAAGAGTCGATCGACGAGCCGATCGCGGCCATCCTGACGCTCAATACGATTGCCCACACCGTGGGGGCGGCTCTCGGAGGGGCGATGGCGTTACAGCTCTTCGGGGATCGATGGTTGGCGGCGTTTTCAGCAGTCCTCACGTTGGCAATTCTGCTTTTTTCCGAGATCATCCCCAAGACGATCGGGGCGACGTTCTGGAGACGGCTGGGGAGGCCGTCGGCCTACTTGCTCCGGGGCATGATCTGGGTCATGAAGCCTGTGCTGATCCCCCTCAACCTTTTCAGCTCCGTCATCAAGGGCGATCGACCCTCGACCGTCACCCGCGCAGAGTTGGAGGCGCTGGCCGAGGTGGGACATCGCGAGGGTACGATCGACGAGGACGAGTGGCAGGTAGTGAGCAACATCATCCGCCTGGACGAGGTCACCGTGGGAGAAGTGATGACCCCGCGTACCGACATGATCGCCATACAGGTCGACGCAACGGTGGACGAGGCCATGGGGTTGATGATCGACGAGGGCCACCTGCGACTGCCGGTCTATGAGCAGTCACCCGACAAGATCGTCGGCTTGTTGCTTGCCAGGGATCTTTGGCGTGCGGACCGTTCGGGTACAACTGCAATTATGGATCTGCTCCACCCGATTCAGTTCTTTCCGGCAACGAAGTCGGTGGAGGATTTGATCCCCGAGATGCGGCGGCAGCGCTCCAAGATGGCGATCGTGGTGGACGAGTTCGGAGGCACGGCCGGACTGGTGACGCTCGAGGATTTGATCGAGGAGATCATCGGTGAAATTCAGGACGAACACGAGAGCGATGAGCCGGTGGCCTTTCAACCGCTGGACGACGGGCGCATACGGATCTGGGGAGGCGTACCGGTACGTGAAGTGAACGACCGCCTCGATTCCGACTTGCCCGAAGATATCCACGACACACTCGGTGGCTTCGTGTTCGGTGCGCTGAACCGTGTAGGAACGGTCGGCGACACCGTGCAGATACGCGACGGCGAATTCCGTGTGGTGCGGATGAAGGGACGACGCATCGAGTACGTTGAATTCGCCCCGGCAGAGACGGCGCCCCGATAGGCTGGACTCGATGAGCCCTTAGGAGCCTCCAGCTTTCTGCAGATGAACCGTCTGCGTTGGGAACGCGAACTCGATCCCCTCCTCCTGGAATCGGCGGTACAGCTCCAAGTTGATACGCTGCCGCGTCTCCGCGTAGACGCCGAAGTCCGGCACCTCCATGTAATAGACGGTTTCGATGTCTAGCGACGAGGGTCCAAAGTCCAGGAAGTGGCTCCGGTCGACACGGGTGTGTTCGTGCCGGTCGATGATCTCCGTGATCATGGCGGGGATCGCCTCGAGCTTGTCGGGCGGTGTGTCGTAGGGTTCGCTCAAGTGTAGCCCTTCAGCAACCGCAGGGCACCGTCGGCCACGTGATTCGGGTGGCCGCGAGCGCATGGAGGTTGACGCCGCACGACGACGGTTATATCATCGCGCGTGCACCACCGTTTTTATCCGCCCGGAGGGGCTCCGAGTGAGCCATGACGCCGCGGTCGGACCGACATCGACCAGGCCTAGGGGGAGTGTCTCCCCTGGCCTGGTTTTCGCATTCAGGGGCGCCGGATTACCGGTGCCTTCTTCTTTTTCGATATGGCAAACGAAGGGAATGATGTCATGAGCCTGGACGGACTCCTGTACGAGATCGAGGATTTTCGCTCCGAGATGGAGGACTACGTCGACGAGATGGACTCTCAGGGGCTATCGCTCCAGACCCCGGACGATGTGAAGAAGTATGTGGACGACTACGGCGTGACGTCCATCCGCATCTGGTTCACCGACATCCTCGGCTTTCTCAAATCGTTCTCCATAAGTCGGGCCGAATTGGCAGGCGCATTCGAGGAGGGCATGGGTTTCGACGGCTCCTCGATCGAGGGTTACCGACGCATCCAAGAGAGCGACATGGTGGCGATGCCCATCGCGTCGACCGCCGAGGTACTTCCCTTCCGCCCGGGTGGATCGCGCTCCCTTCGGATGTTCGCCGAGATTCGAAATCCAGACGGTTCACTGTACGGATCAGACCCACGCGTCATTCTCGCGAACAACCTCGAGCGCCTGGAGAAGCGAGGCTTTTCACACATGAACATCGGGCCCGAGGCCGAGTTCTTCTACTTCAAGGATGAGACCGGCCCCAACCCGCTGGATAGAGCCGGATACTTCGACATCAACCCTGTGGACGTGGGCGACGACATCCGCGAGGTGACGGTGTTTGCGCTGGAGGCGATGGGAATTCCGGTGGAGTACCACCACTCGGAGGTCGGTCCTTCCCAGCACGAGATAGACATCCGCTACCAGGAAGCGCTGCGCATGGCTGACAGCCTCCAGACCTACAAGTACCTGGTCAAGGAGGTAGCGAGGCGCTGCGGTGTGTTCGCGACGTTCATGCCAAAACCGATCGAGACCGAAAACGGGACCGGGATGCATGTGCACCTGTCCATCTTCAAGGACGCGACAACCAACGCGTTCTATGACAAATCCGATCCGCATCACCTCAGCGTGACCGCGAAGCACTTCATCGCCGGAGTTCTGAACCACGCGCGTGAGATGGCTCTGGTGACGAATCAGTGGCACAACTCCTACAAGCGGCTGGTTCCCGGGTACGAGGCACCGGTCTACATCGCTTGGGCCGAGGCCAACCGGTCGGCGGCGGTACGCATTCCGCAGTACAAGCCGGGTAAAGAGGTCGCGACCCGCATGGAGTTGAGGTTCCCGGACGCCACGTGCAATCCGTACCTCGCCTTCAGCGTCATGCTCTCTGCGGGGTTGGACGGTCTCGAAAAGAAGGCCGAATGCCCAGAACCCATGACCATGGATCTCTACAAGCTCACCACAATTGAGCGTGAGGAAATGAACATCGAGGCCCTACCCCACGATCTGTTCGAGGCGGTGCACGTTACGGACCGCAGCGAGTTCATGAAGAAAGCATTAGGGGAGGACGTTCACAGAAAGCTCGTTGAGACCAAGTTGGTGGAGGCCGACAAGTTCCGGCTGCACGTTTCGGCGATGGACCTCGAAGAGCACTTGGTGTTGTAGCCTGCCAAAATTCTCCGAATGCCCGCTCGACTGACGGGGTGGGCTAGCCGGAGGGCTCGGGCACCGCATCGGCCTCGGGCTCTTCGGTTTCTCCAACCCGTTCTTCCATCCAAAACGACAGTGCCAGGAGCACGGCGCCGGTGGTGATCGCCATGTCGGCGACGTTGAAGATCGGCCAGTGCATGAAGCCCAGGTTGATGGGTCCGATGAAGTCCACCACGCCAAGGTCGTTGGTGATGCGGTCGTAAAGGTTGCCCAACGCGCCGGAGATGACGAGCGAAAGTGACAAGACCCGCAGGTAGTCGCGCTTCCCCGCCTGAACCAGCAGGGCTCCCAGGAGAATCAGGGCGAGGATCGTGATAGGGATGAAGAAAAGTCGTGGATTGCTTCCGAGTTCGATTCCGAACGCGGCGCCGCGATTGTGGGCCAACGTGAGCGGGACGAGGCCGTCCAACAACTCGATACGGCGAGCCCCGAGCGAAGTCTCGGCCCACTGCTTGGTCATGCGATCGAGCACGAGCACAACCGGCAAGATGATGCCGAACATCGTAATCTTGGCTTTCAATGACCCTCTCTCGTTACTCTGTGAGATCAGGAGATCGCTGCGTTTCGGTGTCTACCGCCGCTGGATTTCCAGTCATGGCACACCCGGAATGCCCTAACGTTCCCTCTCTTTGGTGCGTCTAGACGTGTAGGCAACTATGAATCGCTGGAGTAGGACGATGAAAAAACCTACGGCTGCTCTCGTCGGCTGCGTACTCGCTTCGATGGCGATTGTCCCCGGGGCGAATCTCAGCGGACAGGAAGCACTGTCGTCCCGCGACAGCGTGATTCACCTGCTCCAACGTGCGACCTACGGTCCTCGCCCCGGCGACATCGTGCGGGTCGAGGCCCTCGGTATCCAAGCGTGGTTGGACGAGCAAATGCGTCCGGGCGCCATCGACGATCCCGGCCTTCGGGCGCGCCTCGAGGCGTTCCCGGCGGCCAGCATGGAGATCGACGAGCTGTTGGCCGAATATCCACCGGGGCAGGTCCTCCAGCCGGTGAGGGAGATGGTGGCCGACGGCTCCATGTCGCAGGAAGAGCAGCGCGCGGTCCGCCGACAGCTGGCGGAGCGCGGCCCAGGACGAATACTGGGAGATCTGGTGAGCACCCGGGTCACGCGCGCCGTTTACAGTGAGCGCCAACTCGAAGAGGTGATGAATGCGTTCTGGTTCGACCACTTCAACGTCTTCTTCGGAAAGGGCTCGGTGCGGTGGTTGGTTGGGGATTACGAGCGAAGCGCAATCCGCCCCCATGTGTTCGGAAAATTCGAGGACATGGTTCTCGCAACCGCCCGGCATCCCGCGATGCTGTACTATCTGGACAACTTTCGCAGTGTCGCACCGGACTCGTCGCTGACGGCACAACAGCGAAGGCGTACCGTGGCCCGTCGCGGCCGCCGCGTCCAGCCTCGGCCGGAGGAGGCCAGGCGCCGGCGTGCCGGGCTCAACGAGAACTACGCGCGTGAGCTCATGGAGCTGCATACGCTCGGAGTCGACGGCGGGTACACTCAGGACGACATCGTGGCGGTAGCCAGAATCCTGACTGGGTGGACATTCCAGCCATTGCGGCGCGATCGAATGATGGCTGGCATGCAGGCGACGTTGGAGAACGGCACTGTGCTCGTTCCGGCGGCGAACTACGACGGCGTCTATCAATTCCGATTCCGGCGCGAGCTTCACGACGCCGGCGAGAAGACCGTGATGGGACATCGATTCCGCCGCGGACACGGTGAAGAGGAAGGTGTCGAGCTGATCCGGATGTTGGCCAGACACCCGTCGACCGGCCGGCACATCGCGACCCAGCTCGCCACGCGTTTCGTGTCGGATGATCCTCCCGAGGCACTCGTCGATCGGTTGGCGAATGTTTTCATGGAGTCCGAAGGCGATTTGGCGGCGGTGACGCGTGCGCTCTTCACCTCGCCCGAGTTCTACTCGCCCGAGGTTGTGGGTTCGCGTACAAAGTCACCGTTCACGCTGGTTGCGAGCACATTGCGGCTTACCGAAGCCCGCGTCTCGAATCCCCGTGTTCTCCTGACTCCTCTGCGTACGCTGGGGGGCGCGCCCTACCTGGCCGAGCCACCCACCGGGTACGAGGAGAGCAGCGAGATTTGGGCGAATAGTGGCTCGATGCTCAACCGGATGAACTTCGCCGTGGCTATTGCCTCTGGATCGCTCAGGGGTGTGAGACTGGACGGTCGTGCCCTACTGGAGCGCGCCCGCCATCTCGATGACGATCGGCTCGAGGGCATGTCCCAGCTGCTCCTACCCGGAGGCGACAGGAGTGAGCTCTTGGGGCTCATCCGTGAGGACTTGGAGGCACACCCCGCGCCTGGTGCGCGCGCCGCAGCGGTGAGAGAGCTGAGCCTAATCCTGGGCTCCCCTGAGTTTCAGAGGCATTGATCGTGAACCATCCAATCGGACGTCGAATCTTCGTCAAACAAGGTGCCCTCGCATTCATGGCTCTGGGCCTGCCGCCGGATTTCCTGATGCGTCGGCTCCTGGCTGGCACGCTTGGCATGGACCGGAAGAAGACGCTCATCTGCATCTTCCAGCGCGGTGCGGTGGACGGCCTTAGTATGGTGGTGCCGTTCGGCGAGGACGCCTACTACTCGGTCCGTAACTCGATTGCGGTCCCCCGCCCCGCCCGTGGCCAAGACGGTACGGCGCTCGATCTGGACGGCTTTTTCGGGCTTCATCCTGCCCTGCGACCGCTTCTGGACCTCTATCAAAGCGGAGAGATGGCGATCGTTCATGCGGTCGGGTCTCCGCATCCGACGCGTTCGCATTTCGATGCCCAGGATTTCATGGAGACGGGCACGCCTGGGGTGAAGACAACCACCGACGGTTGGCTGAACCGGGTACTCCAGGAGACGAGGTGCTCAGACTGCGGCGGGAGGACGTTGAATGACGCGACCGCCCATGCGGCGGACCACGCCGCGGGCCAGGCTGCGATGGCGACGGTGCCGTCGCTCCGTGGAGTCGCCATGGGTTCGGCACTCCCCAGGTCGCTGAGAGGGGACCACCCTGCGCTTGCGATCCCCGACTTGGCCGCGTTTGGGGTGCGCGGCGGTGACGCCATGGCGAGAGGCTTCCGAAGTGTCTACCGCACGGCCCGCGGAGACGCGGTCACTTCGGCCGCTGACGAGGCGTTCGAGGCCATCAAGATCCTCGAGAAACTCGATCCTGCGCGTTATGCGGCGGCCAACGGGGCCGAGTACCCGCAGGGCGAATTTGGTCGGTCCCTTCAGCAAATCGCACAGCTAGTGAAAGCCGATGTCGGGGTCGAGATCGCCTTCGCCGACATCGGTGGTTGGGACACCCACGTGGGCCAAGGTGGGGTTCAGGGTCAGCTCGCACAGAGACTCCGGGAGTTGGCGTCGGGTGTCGCAGCCCTCCACCGGGACCTGGGTGATCGCATGGAGGACGTGATCATCCTGACCATGTCGGAGTTCGGCCGCACCGTAGCCGAGAACGGTTCCGGGGGAACGGACCACGGGCATGCGAACTGCATGTTGGCGATCGGCGGCGGCGTGAAGGGTGGGAAGGTACTGGGCCGGTGGCCTGGCCTGGAGCGCGACCAGCTCTACGAAGGGCGTGACCTGGCGCTCACCACTGATTTCCGTGACGTCTTCGGTGAAATCGTGACCGGGCACCTGGGCGTGGATCACATGGACCGGATCTTTCCGGCGTTCGAGGCCGACCCGGCGCGCTACCGCGGAGTGCTTGGCTAGGGGCCCGCGAAAACGGTTCCCGTCGGGTTGACTACGCCGCCGGGTAGAGTTGCTTCAAATCTTCCATCTGGGTCAGCGTCCGCGAGCAGATGCGGGCGAAATCCTTGTAGTGAAATCCCAGCCGCTTCAGGCAATCGCTGGGTGCGTGGAGATTCAAGCCCTCCGCTCCCAGGCCAACGCCCACGGTTTTCGCTACTACGTTGGAGAGGATCACCGTATCGATCATCGGCGTCGGGTCCACTACCGAAACCTGGTGGTGCTTCGCGATGGCGTCCCGCACCTCCGCCGGGAACAACCCCGACCGTTGCTGCCGTTCCTCACCAGGCGGTAGCTTACCTACCTTGGTCAGACCCGAGACTCCTTGGAACCAGTGAGCGTTATTATGGCCCGTCGGCCACCGACACCGGGCGTTGATGCCAAGCGCCCGGATCGCCGGATACTCATGGTATCGATGTTTCTCCTTCTAGCGGTGGGACATCCCACCGCTCTCTCCGGGCAATGGGTTCGGGGCACCCTTGTGGAACTGGGTACTGGAACGCCCATCGAAGGCGCGGCTATCGTCGCGCTCGACCCGGACGATCGCCGGTTGGCGTGGACCCTTACCGATGCCTTGGGCCGCTTCTTCTTCCGGGTGAGAACCAGCGGAAGCTTCGTGATTCGTTCGGATCGCATCGGGCACACATCCACGAGGTCGGAGCCTCTCGAGGTAGGGGCGGCTGACACACTCGTCTATCGCTTGGAAGTACCGCTGGATGCCATCAAGCTCGTGGGATTGACGGTAGAAGGCTCGTCCCGCGACTGCAGGATTCGCCCCGAGGAAGGGGTAGCCACCGCCCGAGTGTGGGAGGAGGCCCGCAAAGCGCTGGAAGCCGCGGCACAGACGTCTAGGCGCGGCATCTACCAGTTCATGGTTCGCCACCACGACCGGGAGTTGGACAACAGAGGCCGAAAGATCCTGAAAGAGACGAGCCGGATCGACCGGCTCGTCAAAGCAAGGCCCTTCAAGAGCTTGGAGGCCTCGAGGCTCATCGAGGAGGGTTTCGTCCAGCCCGATGGAGACGGGTTCATCTATTATGCGCCGGACGCCGACGTTTTGCTCTCGGACGAGTTCCTGGACTCGCATTGCATGAAACTCCGTGAGGGCGACGGTGAGGACGAGGGGCTTCTCGGCCTCGAGTTCGAGCCCACGGAAGACCGCAGCGTGCCGGACATCAGCGGCACGCTCTGGCTCGAACCCGTCAGCGCGAAACTGCAACGCCTCGAGTTCCGCTACGAGAACCTCGGTTACTCCGTCGGGCGAGCACCGATAGGCGGCACGGTTGTTTTTGCTGGCCTTCCAAACGGTACGTGGTTCGTGACCAACTGGGCGATTCGCATGCCGAACCTCGTTGAAGAACGTACGCCACTGACGTCGATTAGTGGGGGCTTACCCACCAGGTCGACGATACGCGTGGTGGGTATCCACGAAGAGGGCGCGCTCGTGCTGCAGGTGCGCAACGCGCGCGGTGATGTCGTAGTCGAGGCGGGGGCCGGGACGATCACGGGCGTGGTCGTGGAGGAGGATGATGAGACCCCTGTCTCCGATGCCTTGGTATCGGTGTGGATCACCGGGCAACAAGCCATTACGGGATCTGACGGACTGTTTCGGCTCGGCTCGCTGGGCGACGGCACCTATGACTTGCTGGTCACCCACCCCAGCCTGACCTCGCTCGGTCACGGGGGCGAGTTGACACCGGTGCGGGCTGTATCCGGCGAGGTCACGTCGGTTCGCCTCACCCTCCCGAGCCAGAAGCGCATTCTCGAAGAGGTATGCGTGGGGCCTGGACCCGATCGGGGGGGCATTATCGCCGGGTGGGTAAAGCACTCCGAGACGGACGAGCCGATTGGGGATGCCAGCGTCCTTCTGACAACGACGACGTTCATGATCTTCGGTGGTGAGGGGGGCATCCGTGAGCAGCGATCGGGCGTCGAGGCGTTGACACGCGATGACGGCTTCTTCATCTACTGTGGCACAGCCGTGCAAGCGGACGTCGACATTGAGGTCACGGCCGAAGGGATGACGGCTTGGAAAGGGGTCGTAGAGATCCCGCACAAGGGCTATGTGGCTCACGTCGCGGTGCGGCTCGAGCCCGAGCGGAAGGACCCTTAATCTGAAACACCACCACATCGGAGACACGATGAGTGACCTGGACGTACCCCCCGGTGCTTCCGCGGCCATCGAGCGTGAGATCGTCAGCGATACGAGCCCGGTTGGCATAGACGCCAAGAAAACGCACGTGATCATCCTGCACAAACTTCAGAAGATCGAAGCGAGCCTGAAGCGGCTGGAGTCCCGGTTAGAGGGTTAGACGCCTACCACTCGGCTCGGTAGATCGTCCCGAACCACCACGCTCTTCATGAAGATACTGCGAAGGGAAGTCACTGAATCCGGCAACTCGTCCTTGCTCACCGGGTTTGCGCGCATCTGTTCGATGAAGCGAATCCCATCCACGAGCTGGCGCATCTCCGCCGGCGTGA
>JADFRS010000196.1:817-6880 GCA_022561145.1 Gemmatimonadota bacterium | reverse complement strand
CGGCCATGGCGCCACCATGAGGGCTTCGGGCCGTGAAGCGCCTTTCGGAGTGGGTAGCCGGTCCCAGATGGCCGACGTGACGAACGGCATCAGCGGGTGCAGCAGTCGGCAGATACCGTCGAGCACCACCACCAGCGTGACCCGCGCAGCTTCCCTGCTCTCCACCGGCGCATCGTCCCGCAAGCGGGGTTTGACCAACTCGAGATACCAGTCGGCGAACTCTCCCCACAAGAAGTGGTAGAGCGCGTCCGCCACCTCGTGGAGCCTGAACCGCTCGAGGTCCTCGGTCACCTTCTCGACGGTTCGGTCCAGCCGGGACAAGATCCAGCGGTCCTCCAGTTGTAGGCCGTCGCCGACGTCCGCCAGCGAACCAATGGGCGCGTCACCCAGGCTCATCAGCGTGAAGCGCCCGGCATTCCACACTTTGTTGGCGAAGTTGCGCCCCGGTGAGAACGTACCCTCGAGGTCCTCGTGATCGAGTTGGATGTCCGTTCCCACTGCGGCGGCGGACAGAAGCGTGAACCGGAGTGCATCCGCACCGAAGAGGTCCACCACCTCGAGAGGATCGATGCCGTTACCCAGCGACTTGGACATCTTTCTGCCCTGGCGGTCACGTACCGTGCCGTGCAGGTAGACTTCCGTGAACGGAGCCTCTCCCAGGAATTCGTAGCCCGCCATGATCATGCGGGCGACCCAGAAAAAGAGGATTTCGGGAGCGGTCGAGAGCACGTGCGTCGGGTAGAACGCCTTCACGTCCTCGTTTTCGTCGGGCCATCCAAGCGTGGAAAACGGCCACAGCCACGAGGAGAACCACGTGTCCAACACGTCGGGATCCTGCTCCAGGTCCAGCGAACCGCAGGCCGGACACTCCGTCGGGTCCTCCCGCGCCACAATCATCTCCTCACAGCCGCCACAGTACCAAACCGGAATGCGGTGCCCCCACCAGAGCTGTCGCGAGATACACCAGTCGCGGATGTTCTCCATCCAACGCTCGTAGACCTTCTTCCAATGGACCGGTGTGAAGTTGATGGTGCCGTTCCTGGAGGCCTCGAGTGCAGGCTCCGCCAAGGGCGCCATGCGCACAAACCACTGCTCGCTCAGCCTGGGTTCGACCACCGTATGACACCGGTAGCACTTTGGAATCGAGTGTGAGTGGGCGTCGGAGCCGGCAAAGAGTCCCTGGGCCTCCAGCGCCTCGATCACCGCCTTACGCGCGTCGAAACGGTCCATGCCCTGGAACGCCTCGGGCACGTTCTCGTTCATGGTGGCGTCAGGGTTCAGCACGTCGATGGGCTCGAGGCCCGTGCGTTGCGCTATCTCGAAGTCGTTGGGGTCGTGAGCCGGCGTGACCTTGACCATCCCGGAGCCGAACTCGGCATCGACGAAGGAGTCCGCAACCACAGGGATCGTCCGGCCGGTAAGCGGCAACTCTACCACCGCACCGACCAAGCCGGAGTAGCGCTCATCCTTGGGGTTCACCGCCACACCCGTGTCGCCCAGCATGGTCTCGGGCCGGGTCGTCGACACGGTGAGGTACCAGCGCCCGTCCTCGAGTCGGCCCACGGCTTCGGCACCCGCTTCCGACGCGCCACGAGCGGCGTCCCACGCGGACTCCTGGAACGGGTAACGCAGATGGTACAGCTTGCCCTCCACATCTTCGCCTTCGGCTTCCTCGTTCGAGAGTGCCGTAAGGCACCGTGGACACCAGTTGATGATGTACTCTCCGCGGTAGATCAGGTCTTTCTCGTAGAGTCGGACGAAGACCTCGCGCACCGCGCGACTCAGGCCAGGGTCGAGGGTGAAACATGTGCGCTCCCAGTCGCAGCTGGATCCGATGGCCTTGAGTTGCTCGAGGATGGTCCCGCCCGTCTCGTTCACGTACTTCCAAACGCGCTCGACAAAGGCCTCGCGGCCAATCTCGTGCCTGGTGATGCCCTCGGCGGCGAGCAGGCGCTCGACGACGTTCTGGGTCGCGATCCCCGCGTGATCGGTGCCCGGAACCCAGAGCGACGCCCTTCCCTGCATGCGGCGCCAGCGGATCAGCACGTCCTGGATCGTGTTGTTGAGCCCGTGCCCCATATGAAGAACCGCAGTCACGTTGGGCGGCGGGATCACGATGACGAACGGCTCGAGACCGTCCCGCGAGACGGACTCAGGGGCTACCTGGAAGTACCCACTCTCCATCCACTTTCGATAGAGCGGCCCCTCGATGAGCGTGGGGTCCAGGCGCGGTGGCAGCGATTCGGCCACGGTTCTTCTCGTTGGATTGAGGTCGTGTTGTCGGCTTAGCCATGAGCGGAGCGCGGATACAGCGCCGCAAGCTTATCCGGGGTTCACGACCCCCGTCAATTTACCTGGGCCCTGCCGCGAATCTGGTTCGTACGCTACGGCGTGAGGGGGGTTCCGTTCCCGGTGCCTCGCTGCGTGCGCGGACCTCGGTGAACTGGTCCTTCGATATCTCGAGGAACGCGAGGGCGACGACGGGTCCGAAATGTCCACCGGTCTCGCTTGCAATCTCCTGCACGGCTTCCGCATGGGTGCGTGCAGGCCGGTAGGAGCGGTTGGACGTCATCGCGTCGTAGGCGTCGCACACACCCAAGATACGGGCCACCAACGGAATCCGGCTGCCCGAGAGGCCTTCCGGATAACCTGAGCCATCCCAACGCTCGTGGTGATACCTACACGCGGGCGACAGGTGCCTGAGCCCGGGAATGGCCGCCAGAATCTCCGCACCGGTTGCCGCGTGCTGCTCGATCGAACGCCGCTCCTCCTCGTTCAGCCTGCCGGTCTTGGACAGTACCGCAAGCGGCACGCTGATCTTCCCGAGGTCATGGAGGAACCCACCCGACCAAACGGTCTCCGCCAGAGTTTCTCCAACGCCGAGCACCTCGCACAACAGTGTGCCAAGTGTGGCTACGCGGTGGGAATGGCCCGCAGTATAAGGATCCTTCGCATCGATCAGAGACCCCATGATCTCGAGGAACTCACGGCCCGAAAGGGCGGAAATCTGCTCCGGGATCAGGTCCGCGGTGGCTTCGATGCTGGCTCGGTAGAACGTGGTGTGATGAAAGTCCGGGACGCGTTCACTGTCTTCGAGAGCGAAGTAGACCTTCACCACCTCTGCGTCGAACTCCGTCCCGATGGCCCCTTCAACGATCTGCCGTATCGTGTCGGCGTCGATCGCGGGGCGCTGGGGCCGGGGCTCTCCCAAGGCCGCGACCGTATCGGCGAGCCGAAGAATCCTGGCGCCCACTGGGATCTGCTCCCCTGCGAGCCCATCAGGATACCCGCCCCCGTCCCACCACTCGTGGTGATGGCGCACCAGGGGAGCGATCGACTCCAGGTAGGGGATACCCGCGACGGTGGCCTCGCTCCGCTCCGGATGCCCCTTCACCCTCTCGCGAGCCTCGTCGGGCAACACAAGCACGGGGTTCACCCAAGCATCCTCGGCCAATCCGATCATGCCCAGGTCCGACAGCACGGCACTGAACAACAACTCGGCTTGCTCGGCCTGCGGAAGCCCCATTTCCTTGCCAATCGCCTGGGAAAGAAGGGCCACACGGGCGCCGTGGGAAAACAGGTATCCCTTGGCGGTACCCATCACTTCGATGAGGGCTTCCAGGAGGCCCACGTAGAAGCTTCGGCCCGCCGAGCCTCGGATCGACTCCAAGCCCCTGCCTCGCGGTTCGAGTTATTGGCCCGACAGGTGGCTCTACGCCCTGCCTGGTCGGATGGGGGGAAACATATGAAACCTAAGCGCTCTTTCCCGCCTGCGATAACACTTTCTTTCGGGGGGACTACAGAAAATCGCCGCCGGGATTGGCCTTGGTGGAGTCGGATCGGGCCTTCTCGCGCTCCCGATCACGCCGTCGTCGGATCGCCTCGACCCGTTCCTTCCAATGGTCCGCCATGAACGAAGCGGCCGCCCCATTCCGGATGTCGGCATCCTCGAATGCCCGCCGTGCGGCTCGCTCTCGCATCCAGGCGTTGGTGCCGAATCCGAACGGAAGGGGCAGCGTCAGCTTGCCCAGGTGTAGCTTGCCGGGCGAAATACCCCAGCGTTCGCCGTTTTCTCCCGTCCGCGTCCAGTCGGTCAGAGCCTCTTCAGCCGAGACCAGAGCCCGGACGGAGTCGTTCCATGATTCCAGGCGGCCCGCCAACGCGAGCTGCATGCGCTCTTCCTCTGTGAGCCGGTGCGCCTCGGGCTCCGCGGCCCTCCACAGTCTCGGGTCGGCACTTCGGACTCGTAGCGCCTCGGCGGCCCTCACGCCGGTGGGCACAGCCTCGACGGCGGGTGCCGTGGATTCGGACGCCTGCGCCGGGGCCGTGGGAGTTTCCTGCTCCGGCTCTGTTTCCCGGTCGGGTTCCTCCTCGGCCTCGATGACAGGATCGTCGGGCGGCGGAATCTCGATGATCCTCACCAACCGGATACCCTCGACCGGAGTCGTAGGCGCTTGCCCGACCGGGACGAACGCATCGAATTTCCAGTCCGGCGCCGACACCGAGTAGATGAGAACCACCAGGACGTGGAAGAGCGCCGAAACGGCAAGGGATACCGCAACGACCCGGCGGCTCGAGAGCCGTCTGCGGCCGTCTCGACCCGAGCGGGCGTTACGACCGGTCGCGGAAATCCCCTGTTCGTCCATTGCCGTTCCTAACCCCGGCCGGGAAGGCGGTTCCTGGAGGAATCAGGCCAAGCAGCGCCCCAATCGTTCGGCCGCCTCGACCAGCCGCTCCTCCCGTACCGTGAGGGCGATCCTGAAGAAGCCTTCCCCGCCGGCCCCCAGGGCGCCTCCCGGCAACACGATGACCCCTTCCTGCTCCAGTACTCTCTCTGCGAAATCCACCGACGACTCGCCTCCAGGCACCGGTACCCAGAGGTACATGGTCGCCTGCGGCAACCGTGCGTCGAAGCCGGCCACACGCAGCGCCTCGAATGCCGCGTCACGGCGGGCCTGAAAGAGCCCGACGTTCCCGGGCACCCAATCGGAGTAGGTCTCCAAGGCTGCGACGCCTGCGGCCTGGATGCCCATGTACACGCCCGTATCCACAAATGTCTTCACCCGCGCCAGCGCGGCGATCACCTCGGCCGAGCCTGCCGCCCACCCGAGCCTCCAACCCGTCATGTTGTAAGTCTTGGAGAATGAATGGAACTCGATGCTCTGTTCCAGAGCGCCGTCAATCTCTAAGACGGATGGCGGGCGGTATCCGTCAAAAGCCAGCTCGCTGTAGGCGTGATCGTGAACCAGGATCGCGCCTTCACGTCGACACAGGGCGACCGCGTCTTGAAAATACTCGAACGGAGCCGTCGCGGCCGTCGGGTTGTTCGGATAGTTGAGGTAGAGCAGCCTCAGGGGGCCGGATAATGATTCGACCAAACCCTCCAGGGGGATCAGGAACTCGTTCTCCTGCAGAAGCGGGACCGCATGCGGCACTCCACCGGCGAGCACGATGCCTCCTCGGTAGGCCTGATAACCCGGATCCGGGATCACGGCCACGTCGCCCGGGTCCATGAATGCCAGCGGCAGATGTGCGATGCCGTCCTTCGAACCTATCAGCGGGAGGATTTCCTCGTGCGGATCGAGCGTCACACCGAAGCGCTCCTGCATCCCGGTGGCCGCCTGTGCAATCTGCTCGTGGCCCGGCCTGAAGGCCCACGGTCCCTCTTGACCGTATGTGTTCAGCGAGGCATATATGATGTCCGGTTTCCGCTGGCGTACCTGTTCGTAACCAATGCCCAGCCGTTCAACGACATCCTTGCGGAAGTTCTGCACCACGACGTCAGCGTTTTCCAGCAGACGCCAAAAAACATCGAGCCCTTCTTCAGCCTTCAGGTCGAGCACAATGCTCCGTTTCGCGCGGTTGATCTCGTTGTGAAAGGAGACTCTTGCCCGGTCCGGGCTATCTATCTTGATTACGTCAGCTCCAAACTCGGCCAGGGTGCGGCCGCAGGTGGGTCCGGCAAGAACGATGCACAGGTCGAGCACTTTGATGCCTTCGAGCACTGGGGGCAGTATCCCTTCCGGAGCGCCGCCCGACGGCACCGACTCCTGTGAGCCGAGC
>JADFRS010000196.1:325-807 GCA_022561145.1 Gemmatimonadota bacterium | reverse complement strand
GCATTTAGCTGGGGGGCAGGGCCCCGCACGGCCCCCGGGGTACTCGAAAGGCGGGCGCTGATGCCTGGCTGCACCATTTTTCCAAGCTCGGGATCGTCCACCTGGATGATCATCTTAGATTCCCAAGCATGGGGATGAGTCATCCATTCCGCGGTGGTGCGGCAGATCGCGGCTTCACTTCCGACGGCAGCAACTAGGTCTTCCCACTCCTGTGCGGAGCGCGACTTGAATAGCTCCACTATTCTCTGTTGCTGCTGCGCGGCAGATTCCGGCTCATCCCACGAGCTGGCTCCCGCGGCCTCAAGAAACTGGCGGAACCGCAGATTTCCGGAATGATACTGTACCCAGCGGCCATCTTTACACTCAAAGGTCCGTGTCCACGTTGCGTTCGTGCCAAGAGGGGCGGCCGGAGGCTGGTCGTGCAGCATTATGACTCGGCTTCCCATGGCTGGGAACATGGCATCGAATAGGGGCACCACGAT
>JADFRS010000196.1:0-315 GCA_022561145.1 Gemmatimonadota bacterium | reverse complement strand
GAGCGCCATTGTTATGCTTACCGTCGAGATGAACGCGGCGTAGGAAGAGGCTATAGGAATCGCAGTGTAGATTGGCTGCTCCGGGTCAGGGCCGCTCGAAGACAGGCGGTATGTCCAGGTTGCAGCGCCTACAACTCCCTCCCACGCTCTGACTCCAGCCCGTGGATCGTCTGGAGCGAAGCCAGGCATAGAGCAGTAGACGAGCCGTGGATTGGTCTCCGTCATGGCCTTGGCGCCTAGGCCTAATCGGTCCATCACATCGGGCCTGAAGTTCTCAACTACAATGTCTGCGGTCTCGATCAATTGTTGAGCAAT
>JADFRS010000037.1 GCA_022561145.1 Gemmatimonadota bacterium | reverse complement strand
CTGAGACCTGCCCGACGGACCACGGACCCTCCGTCCCCGACTCGGGGCCGGGGCCGTGCGGTATCTCCTGCCCATCCACGCATCCGCTCGTCCGATCCTTGCATGGGCGGACGGTGCGAGTGCACCTTGGCCTGGGCACGGCCTCGCAAGGGGACGTTCTTGGGGCGCCTCGGCTACCGCAAGTGAAGCGCGCCAGCTAGACACGCCAACAGGTGTCGTTCGGGCTCTCGATCAGTAGGTTCGGGGTTCCAGTCCTTGGCGGGGTACTCGCGGAAGTCCTTGGAATACGAGGGCTTCCGCCTTTATCATGTCCGCCATGAGCAAGGTCACCAAGCTGGTCCTCGTCCTCGCCACGCTCACCGCCTGTGCCGAGCGAGGCACGTCCGCCGATCCGAACGACTGGCCGGTCTATGGCGGCAACGACGACCACACACACTACACGACGCTCAGCCAGATCTCGCCGGCGAACGTGGCGCAGCTCCAGGTCGCGTGGACGTTCGACACGGGCGACGCATTCGAGGGTTCGGAAATGCAGGCGAACCCACTCGTCATCGACGGGGTGCTCTACGCGACGACGCCCAAGCTTCAGGTGTTCGCGCTGGACGCCGCGACGGGCGAGCAGATGTGGCGCTTCGATCCGAACGACGGTGAGCCGCCCGCGTCGCGCATCCGCCATCGGGGCGTCGTCGTCACGGGCGACCGCCTCCTCTTCAACTACCGTAACCGTCTCTACGCCCTCGACCGCGCGACCGGCGCGCCGATCCCGACGTTCGGCGACGGTGGCTGGGTCGACCTGCGGAAAGGACTCGGCCGCCCCGTAGAGGGGCTCTCCGTGAACGCGAGCTCACCGGGTGTCGTGTTCGAGGATCTTTTCATCATCGGCAGCTCGGTGCCCGAGTCGTTACCCAGCGCGCCCGGCGACATTCGTGCCTACGACATCACGACCGGTGCGCTGCGCTGGAGCTTCCACACGATCCCGCACCCCGGAGAGTTCGGGTACGAGACCTGGCCGCCTGACGCCTGGAAGATCGCCGGCGGCGCCAACGCGTGGAGCGGTGTCACCATCGACTCTAAACGAGGGATGGTATTCGCGGCCACCGGGTCGGCGTCGTATGACTTCTACGGCGCGAATCGTCTGGGCGACAACCTTTTCGCCAATACCGTCCTGGCGCTGGACGCGCGTACCGGCGAACGCATCTGGCACTTCCAGGGACTCCGCCACGACCTGTGGGATCGCGACTTCCCTGCCGCACCGGCCCTCGTCACCGTCACCCGCGACGGCAAGCCCGTCGACGCCGTGGCGCAGATCACCAAGACCGGTCACGTCTACCTGTTCGAGCGCACGAAGGGCACGCCGCTTTTTCCCATCGAGGAGCGTGCGATGCCTGGCGGCGGGCTGGAAGGCGAACGCACGGCCGAGCGCCAACCGTTCCCGGTACTCCCGCCCCCCTTCGCGCGACAGCGCCTGACCGTGGACGATCTCACCCAGCGCACGCCCGAGGCGCACGCTTCCGCGCTGGCCACGTTCCACGCCTTCAGCACCGAGGATCCCTTCTCCCCGCCCGACACGAGCGGGATGATCATCTTCCCGGGGGTGGACGGTGGCGGTGAGTGGGGAGGCCCGGCGTTCGATCCGGCGACCGGCCTCCTGTACGTGAACTCCAACGAGATGGGGTGGCTGCTCAAGTTGGTCCCGTCGAGCGACGAGTCGTTGTATGCGTCCAACTGCGCGAGCTGCCATGGTGGCGACCGAAGAGGGACGGCGCTCGGTCCGCCGCTGGAGGGCATCATGGAGCGGAGGTCACGCGATCAGGTGGTTTCGCTCATCCGTGAAGGCACCGGGCTGATGCCGGCCTTCGCCGCCGCGATGAACCGCAGGTCGATCAACCACATCGTCGACTACCTCGAAACTGGAAGGGACGCGTCGGCGGAAAAAGTCGGCGAGACGCCCTTCGACCTCCCCTACCGCACGGCGTTGTTCGACATCTTCCTCGACCACGAAGGGTACCCGGGCGTCAAACGGCCGTGGGGAACGCTCAACGCCATCGATCTCAACGCGGGCACCATCCGTTGGTCGATCCCTTTCGGCGAGTATCCCGAGCTCACGGCGATGGGGGTCACCGGCACCGGCACCGACAACTACGGGGGCGCGATCGTCACGGAGAACGGTCTGCTCATCATCGCGGCCACCACGTACGACAACAAGATCCGTGCGTTCGACAAGCTCACGGGCGCCCTGCTCTGGGAGGCGACGCTCCCCGCCGCGGGGAACGCTACGCCGTCCACCTACATGGTGAACGGGAAGCAGTACATCGTGATCGCATGCGGCGGCGGCAAGAACGGCGCGCCGAGTGGCGGCACGTACGTGGCGTTTGCTTTGCCCGAGTGAGACGTGGGGTCATGATCTCATGGCTCTATCTCACTTGCCCGGACCATGGATCCGGTGCACTCTGCCGGTCTGGTATTCCCCACGTCTCGCTTCGTCCTTCTGGTAGAGGTGGCAATGATCTCGCTACGGTGCATCACGTCCGTCGTCGTCTTGGCCTTCTCCCCTCCTGCGGCCTCGGCCCAGGCCGTCCAGCCCGCGCCTGACCGGGCCGAGGGTGAGGGACCCTTCGAACGTCTGATCATCCGTGGCGCGATCGTGATCGATGGCACAGGGGCCCCTCCCAGGGGTCCGGTCGACATTGTTATCGAGGGAAACCGCATCGCACGAATCGTGGGCGTGGGCTCCCCGGGCATCCCGATCGACAGCAGCGGCCGGCCGGGCGGAGCTACCCGGGAGATTGACGCGGAAGGCATGTATGTGATGCCCGGCCTCGTGGATCTTCATCTCCACACGGGCGGATGGCCCAAGACGCCTGAGGCCGAGTACGTGTACAAGCTCTGGATGGCCCACGGCATCACCGCGGGCCGGGGCGTCGAGTTCGGCCCGGTCGACTTCTCCTTGAGCGAACGTGAGCGGAGCGCGAACAACGAGATCACGGCGCCTCGCATGTTCGTCTATCAACGCCCGGGTCAGGGCTGGGAGCGGGGTCCCGTGCGCACCCCGCAGGATGCCCGCGACTGGGTCAGGTGGGCGGCGGATCGGGGAATTGATGGGGTGAAGCTGGTTGCATACCCCCCCGAGATCATGGAAGCCCTGCTGGACGAGGCCAACTCGCTCGGGTTGGGGAGCACGGCTCACCTGGCCCAATTGGGCGTTGCCCAGATGAACGCCGTTGACGCGGCCAGGCTGGGTCTGGGGACCATCACCCACTATTACGGGCTCTTCGAGGCACTCTACCGGGACGCCGACGTTCAGCCATGGCCGTCGGATATGAACTACGCCAACGAGCAACACCGATTTGGTCAGGTGGCCCGTCAATGGAACATGATCTATCCCCAAGGCAGTGAAGAGTGGGACGCGATGCTCCACGAGCTGCTCGATCACGACGTGATCCTTGACCCGACCATGACGGCGTACCTGGCCAGCCGAGATGTCATGCGAGCCCGCACAGCGGAGTGGCACGAGAGATACACGCTTCCGAGCCTATGGGACTTCTACGAGCCCAGCCGCGAGAACCATGGATCGTTCTACTACGACTGGACCAGTCACGACGAAATCGCGTGGAAGAACTTCTACCGCGTTTGGATGGACATGCTCGATGACTACAAAGACTTGGGAGGCAGGGTCACGGTCAGTTCGGACGCCGGTTTCATTTATAACCTGTTCGGCTTCTCCACGATCGAGGAGATGGAGCTATTGCAGGAAGCCGGATTCCATCCGCTCGAGGTCATCCGTGGTGCCACGATGCATGGTGCCCAGGCGCTCTTCGACCCGAAGGGGCAGATGCCCGACTTCGGGGTGGTTCGAGAGGGAATGTTGGCGGATCTCATCATCTCCCCAGAGAACCCCATCAACAATCTCAAGGTGCTCTACGGTATCGGACACGAACGGCTCAATCCCGACACCGGCATGAAGGAGCGCGTCGGCGGCGTGAAGTACACGATCAAGGACGGCATCGTGTACGACGCGAAGCAGTTACTGGAAGACGTGGCGCGTATGGTCGAGGAGCAGAAGCGCCGGCGCGCAGCCGCGTCGGGAGGGGGCTAGACGAGACCGGACGAGGGTGGTCGGGGACTCCTATGTCCCCACTTTAGTCACGCATCTATGATGTTTCCCCCGACAGACCACCACCACCGAGGCTGGAGCGTTTGATGATCCCACTATCGGCAGCGGTGTTTGCAGAGGCCAAGCGACACGTTTCTGCGCACGCCTATCACACCCCCCTTCTCACGTCCCGGCAGCTGAGTGAGCAGACGGGTTTCAACGTCCGACTGAAGGCAGAGGTGTTCCAGCGAGGCGGCTCGTACAAGGTCCGTGGCCCGCTGAACAAGTGCCGCCTGATGAGCGAGGAAGAGAAGCGGCGCGGGATCATCTGCTCATCGGCCGGAAATCATGCGCAGGGTGTGGCGATCGCGGCGCAGATATACGGTATCGATGCCATCGTCGTCATGAAGGACGGGGCCACACAGTCCAAAGTCGACGCGACGCGGGGCTACGGTGCCGAGGTCATTCTGCATGGAAGCATCTGGGACGAGGCGGATGCGAAGGCGCGCGAACTCGTCGCCGAACGGGGGATGACCTACCTCCACCCCTTCGATGACCCCGAGCTCATCGCGGGCCAGGGGACCCTCGGGTGGGAGATCTATCAGGACTTTCCGGAGGTGGATGTCGCGGTGGTTCCCATCGGGGGAGGAGGGCTGATTTCAGGCGTGTCCATGGCCCTCAAGAGCCTCAACCCGAACATCCGCATCATCGGCGTGGAGTCTTCAGGTGCCCCGGCCATGCACCGAAGCCTGTCTGCCGGCCATGTGGTCGTGCTCGACGAGGTGGATTGCGTGATCGACGGCCTCACGGTCAAGAGGATCGGTGACAACACGTTCAACGTTGTCCAACAGTTCGTCGAGAAGGTTGTCACACTCCCCGACGATGAGATTTTTGAAGCGATGCTGTGGGTGTGGACGCGCTGCAAGTTGATGGTCGAAGGTGCCGCGGCCGCTCCGGTGGCGGCCCTCCTTCACGGACTCATCGACGCTCCACCGGGCTCCAACGTCGCCTGCGTGCTGAGCGGCGGGAATGTGGACGTCGAACAGCTAAGAGGCCTCAAGTGGAACTGAGGTCGCGGGAAAAGGGTGGGACGGCCGGATTGACACCCAGCTCGCCTTCGGCATGAGTCGCTTCAACCTAGGTGTCATCAACGTCTGCATCTGCGTCATCGCGCTGGCCACCGTGCAATGCGGTCGTGTTGGCCGGGGAAACGAGATCGAGCACTCCACGTTGACGATTCATGTGGCGGACCAGGACGAACGCGTGCTAGGTCCGCTCGGCGCCAACCCCTGGTTCCTCGTATTTCTGGGGTTGGCTGAAGGCTCGGAATACTCCGATGACCCCCAGCCACGACTCTTGGAGCGATGGGAACACACGCCCGATTACACCGAGTGGACCATGCATTTGCGGGAGGATGTCCGGTGGGACGACGGAGTACCGGTGACGGCGGAGGATGTCAAATTCAGCCTCGAGCTGTGGACAAACCCCGAAATCCTTTACGAGTACCGGTTTTTTGAAGAGATCACGGTCCTGGATAGCCACACCTTGAGGATCACGTTCAAGAAGCCGGTTTCTGGGACGATCTTCACATTCAACTGGCTGGCCATGCTCCCGAAACATCGGCTGGACACCCTCGATGTCGAGGCTGATGGCATATTCACCTGGCCATTCTGGGTACAACCCGTCGGCAACGGGCCTTTTCGGTACGTGAGACATATTCCGAAGACCATGACCGAACTCGAAGTAAATCCAAATTATTATGGGGACAAGCCGAAAATCCCAAGGGTCGTGCTGCGATACGGCGGAAACGCTGTCATTGAGCTACTGAGCGGCAATGTGGACATCGTGAACGGCATCACTCCGTTGCAAGCAGTGCAACTCGCCTCGGATCCCCGATTCCGGATCTACCACAGTTTCAGAGCCAACAAGCGGGACGTTGCCATCGCCTGGAACCATCGCAACCCCTTGTTTCGCGATGCCGACGTACGCAGGGCGCTCACCATGTCCATTGACCGGCGCGAACTGCACCAGGTCCTGGACTATCCGAACGACCTCCCCATTTTCGATGTCCCAGCGCTTGCCCGGCATCATGCTCGAGGCGTGGTTCCTGATCCCCTGCCGTTCGATCCCGAGCGTGCCGCCCGATTGTTTGCACGAGCCGGGTGGGTAGATACCGACAACGACGACATCCGTGAGAAAAACGGACAGGAGTTCCGGTTCACGCTGAGTATCACCGCTGACGATGAGGCGCAGGCCGTCTACCTTCAGGATCAGTTCCGCCGTGCCGGGATTCGCATGGAGATCAGTACGTACGATCGCAGCGCGTTTATGCAGAGGACACGAGCGCAGGACTTCGATGCGGCGATCGTTCAGTACAACTACATCGAGCAGTTCGGGGAGTTTCGTCTTACTGGATACGAAAACCCAGAGATCAGCCGACTCCGGGACGCCGCGTGGTTCACGATCGACCAGGATGAGGTGGACGAGCACCTGCGGAAACTCTGGCAGATCTTCGGGGCGGAGATACCCATAACCTACCTACATCCCCAGTTGGTGTTTGTCGCGGCTCATCGACGGGTCAAGGGAATGCAGAATAACAGAGACCTCTTTCCGATGGTCGAGCACCTGTGGATCGAAGACGACGGCAGGGAGCCAGACGAATAGGGATTTCCACGGTTCGGGATCGGGTCGATGGCGCTCAAGGGTCGTGCACACGCTCAGCGCCGCTCTTGCACGGCTGCTTGAGGGGCGCAAGTATCTCGAATGATTTACAAACGCGTTGTTCGGGTCGGCATCGTCACGGCGGTGGCCGTGCTGGGGTCCTGCTCACAGGCACCCTCGAACAAAGTCGGAACCCCCGAAATGCGCGCCGCGCTCTTCGATACGATCATGGCTCGCACCGAACGCCGTGCAGCCTGGTCACCGATCAAGAACGAGACCCTGGGGTTCGATCCGGTCCAGGCAATGCTGGCACTGAGAGAAGAGGTCGTCTCCGCCGAAACAGAGGAGAGCCTCTATTACGCGATCGCCAAACTAAGCCACGCCCGCCGTGACCGTCACCTCGACCTGTCCCTCGTGCCGGGCGGCCTCGAGTTGGCGGACAGTGCGGGCTTGAATGTCTTGGGTGCAGATGATCCGGACGCGGGGCAGGCGCCGGTGCGGGTCTTCCCGAACTACGCCCTGGATGGACCCGAATATTTCGTTGGAGATCTCGCGCCGGGGGCCGACGGTGGGGCCCTCCCGCAGGTCGGCGACCGGGTCACGGCGGTAAACGGCATTCCGATCGCTTTATGGGAGTCCGAGGCGACCGCGTTCACTCGCCATTCCACCGTGATCGGACTCAAGTGGAAGATCGCCGAGATGATGACTACGGGCACGGCATCGTACCCACCCTCGATGCGGGCTGATGGCATCTCACTCACGGTGCGATCCGGTGACGGAGAAGAGCGGACGTTTCGTTTGAAAGTGCACCCGACGGAGTCCCTCGTGTGGCAGGGGACGGGTGAGCCCACCTACGACGGTCTTGAGCTCGTGCACGAGACTGTCACCTACGACCTTTTCGTAGACGACGCTCGACGAGTCGTGGTCCTCGTCTGGACGGGCTTCCGCGAGACGATGATCGAGGACGTGGACGACTTGATGGAGATCGCCCAGGAGCGTGGCCTGCTCGACTACGCGATGATCGTTGACGTGACGCGGAGTGGCGGAGGGTCTCGCGGCGCTTACGCCGTGCAGCGCCTTCAGGGGAAACCGTTCAAGACGACGTTCGGAAACCTGCGGATCAGCGATGTCACTAAACCCTTCGTCGAGGACCGCCGGGCTGCCTTCGCGCGGCGTGAACTCACGGACGGTGGTGTCCCCGAGACGATGGACGACGGCACCTGGCTGATGGAATGGCTCGAGGAGGATGTACTGCCGGCTCTCGAGCGCGGCGACGCGTACACCAACAATGTGCCGTTCAAGTCCGCCCACGCCCCGAAGGATTCGGACGGGGTTCTCGAGCCCGCGTCGGTTCACTTCCTCGGGCCCTTCGCGGTCATCTCTGGACCAAGCGGTGGCTCCCATCTGGACCAGTTCATCCATCAGGTTGTCGACAACGATCTCGGACCGGTCGTAGGGATGCCGCCGGGTGGGTACTCCAACACGTGGGAGTGGGAAGAGGTGCTGACGTTTCCGGGCACGGACCAGCCGGTCGTCGCATTCATGTGGAACATCGGGCACACGATTACGCCGGGTGGTGAAATCGCGGAAGGGAACCCGGCTGAGATCGATGAGTGGATACCTCTCTCTGCCGACAACGTAGAGAACTACTACGCGATGCTGCTCGAGGCGGCACTTCGCCACCTAGGCGTCACGAAACGCTAATGCGGGAACCGGCTGGTCGCTCGGGACTGGGGCTCGGGAGCCAGATCCTCATCGGGATGGTCGTGGGATCCGCGCTCGGTGCCGTCCTCGGAGAGCGCGTGGTGGTCCTGCAGCCGCTGGGCGACCTGTTCATTCGCCTCCTGATCCTCGCGGCGGTGCCCCTCATTTTCTTCAACTTGCTCGCGGGACTGACGTCGCTGGCCGACGTGCGCACGGTCGGCCGCCTCGCGGGCAAGATCATGAGTTACTACGTCGTCACAGATCTCATTGCGCTCTCCTTGGGGATGGGCGCGATGCTGCTGCTGAAGCCTGGCGTCGGCATGCAGCTCACCGAGGCGGTCGAGCGAACTGTCGGCGAGGTACCGTCGATTTCAGAAGTCCTCCTCGGCTTGGTGCCGACCAACATCTTCGAGGCTTTCGCGGCCGGGAACGTCGTCCAACTCGTCTTCGTGTCGGTGCTCCTGGGCGTCGCGACGCTCATGCTCGGGGGCCCGGTCAAGGAACGACTGAGCCAGGCGTATCAGGACCTCGCGGCGCTCTTCCGACGAGTCGTCGATCTGATCCTGCTCATCGCCCCGCTGGGTATCGGTGCGCTGATGGCCGTGACCGTCGGCCGTTACGGTTCTCAGTTGCTCGGACCCATGACCAAGTTCTTGGTGGGGGTGTGGGGTGGGCAGCTCGTGGTGTTCGTTGGCTACATGGTGCTGCTTCGCCTGTTCACCGATCGCCGCCCGTTGGCCTTCCTGAAGAACACGGGCCCGCTGTGGGCTACGACCGCGGCAACCACATCAAGCCTGGCGTCGCTATCGGTCAGCCTCGAGATGGCCGAGAAGATCAAACTGCCTCGCCAGGTCTATTCGTTCACGCTTCCGCTGGGAGCCCAGCTGAACAAGGACGGTACGGGGGTAATGTTGGGCGCTGTCCTCATCTTCACTGCCCAGGCCGCCGGCGTGTCATTCGCGCCTGCCGCATTCGTGACGATTCTGCTCATTGGCCTTCTGCTTTCCGAGGGCTCAGGTGGCATACCAGGAGGTGGGTTCGTCATCGCGCTCATCTTCGTGCAGGCGTTCAACCTCCCCATCGAGATCGCTGCGATCGTCGGAGGCATCTATCGACTGGTCGATATGGGGAACACCACGATCAACGTCATGGGGGACATGGTTGGCACGTCGCTCGTCGCGCGGTCCGAGCCCGGGTAGCGCATCGATGAATCCGGAGATCCGCGCGCTCTTCCCCGGAGCCACCGCGAAGGTCTATCTCGACGTGTCCGCAGTCGGCCTGGTGCCGGATCCCGTCCGGGAAGCGATTGAGGACCACCTGCGTGTGCGTCAGCTGGTGGGGGGGGATAAGAACGAACTGTGGGCCACTGTTGCCGCGGCGCGTAAGGGCTTCGCGGGGCTCATCAACGCAGATGAGGACGAGGTCGCGATTACGAAGAACGTGTCCGAGGGGTTGAACCTCTTCGGTGTGAGCCTCCCCTGGCGGAGTGGCGACAACGTCGTGCTCTGCCCTGGACTCGAGCACCCCAACAACATCTTCCTCTGGTACAACCTCAGGACACTTCATGGGATCGAGGTACGGACGGTGGAGCCACGAGACGGCCACCTGCCCGTAACAAGCATGAGCGACGCCATGGACGAGCGCACTCGCCTGGTCACGTTCCCATCGATCTCCTTCGCTCCGGGCTTCCTTTCGGATATCGAAGGCCTGGTCTCGGCAGCCCGCGAGGTCGGCGCCCTCACACTCGTCGACGCCGCTCAGTCGATCGGCGCGGTGCAGACCGATGTGCACGCCCTCGGCATCGATGCGCTCGCCGTCGCGACACAGAAGTCGATGATGAGCTTGTACGGTTCGGGCTTCCTCTACATCCGTCGCGAAGTTGCGGATGGACTCATCCCCATCCACATAGCGCGCTACGGAATCGACCTGGAGGGGGCGCACGAGACTGCGTTCTCCGAAGGAGAGCTCAGGTTCAAGGCGGGCGCGCTGCGCTTCGACCTGGGCAACTATAACTACCTGGGGATGGCCGCCGCGGGGGCCGCCATCGAGCTGCTCAACCGCTGGGGTATGGGGGCCGTCGAGACCCATCTCCGCTCGCTCTCGGCTCAGCTCGCCGCCGCCCTGCTCGACCTGGGGCTTCCGGTCGTGGGCGGCCCGCCCGGGTCACATCTCGCACACATCGTTTCCGTGGGGCAGAGCGGCGGCGGCCGGCACTACACCGCGGACGATCCTGCCATGAACGCGCTGCACCAGCACTTGATGGAGAACGGTGTCCAGCACTCGGTTAGGAGTGGCGTACTGCGTCTTTCTGTCGGTGTCCACAATGACGAGACCGATATCGATCGGGCTGTCGAGCTTGCGAAGCGGTGGGTTCGAACCACAGGGTACAGCCGGAGGAGGGCGTAGGAGCGGGCTCTACGCCGCGATCTCCTCACCTTCAGTCTTCGCGATTATGGCGACCGCCGTCAGATCCCCGAGTACGTTCACGCCGGTCCTGAACATGTCCAGGAACCGGTCCAGGCCCGCGACCAGGGCGATCCCGGCGGCTGCCTGCGCACCCATCCCGATGGAGCCGAGGACGATCAGGGTCGTGACCAGCGAGCTGCCCGGCACGCCGACGCCGGCGAGGGCGGCCAGGGTCGAGGTGACGATGATGGTCACGTATTCGGGTGTGCCCAGAGGGACGCCGTACACCTGCGCCAAGAAAACAACGGTAAGTCCTTTGTAGAGCGCCGATCCGTTCATGTTGAGGGTGGCGCCGACCGGGAGGACGAAGCTCGTCAACTGGTTGGAGACGCCCAACTTCTTCTCGGCGACTTCGAGGCTCACCGGTAGGGTCGCGTTGGACGAAGCGGTGGCGAAGGCGAGTAACGGAGCTTCCGCTATCTGCCGCCAGAAGGCGCGTACTCGTACGCGGCCCAGCCGAAGCGCGATCGACAGAACGCCGAACGCGTGGATCGCCTCCGCTGCCACTACGAGGGCGGCGTAGACCAGCAGTCCTCTCAGCAGTTCGGCCCCGAAGCGCGTCAGCGCTGCGGCGATCAGAACGAATACGGCGTAGGGCGCCAGCCTCATGATCCAGTCGATCATGACGGCTGCGGCCGCGTCCACGCCGGCAAAGAAGCGGACCATGGGCGCTCGCCTTTCCTCGTCCAGAACCGACACAGCGGCCCCGAAGAGCAGGGTTGCGAAGATGAGTGGGAGCAGGTCCATGTCGACAGCCGCCCGGACCGGATTGCGCGGGATGATCTCGACCACACGTTGGACCAGGGAGATTCTCCCGGCCACCTCGGCTCGCTGGTCGCTTCCTTCCATGTACTCCGAGGCGATCCGGTCGCGAACTTCGGGGGAAAGTGCGTTCCCGGGCTGGAAGGCGACGGCTACGCCGAGTCCCAGTGTCGCCGCGGCCACAGTCGTGATCAGGAAATAGGAGAGCGTCTTCACCCCGAGACGGCCGAGTTGCCGGATATCCCCGAGCGAGCACACACCGACGAACAGGCTGGCCACGACCAGCGGAAGGACGACCATGCTGATCAGCCGGATGAACGCGGTGCCCAGCGGCTCGATGGCGAGCACCAGGTCCCGTGCGGCGGGGATGCCCGAGGCCTGGGTGGCTACACCGACCGCCGCGCCGAGCACCAACCCGGCCATGATCTTCGAGGAGAGCCTCATGAACGCGTGTTCGCGAAGCCGTCGCCGTCGCGTAGGTAATTCACCAGCCCGCCCGCCTCGAGGATATCGAGAAGGAACGGCGGCCAGGCTCGGGCCTCTAGTACTCGTTTCTGGGTGACATTGACCACGCGCACGCTTTCGCGACCGACGTCGACGCGCAACTGGTCTCCCTCCTCGATGGAAGATGTGTCGCACTCCACCGGCAGGAGGCCATTGTTGACGGCGTTCCGTAGGTAGGACCGAGAAAAGTCTTCGGCCACGACTGCCGAAAAGCCCGCTGCCTGCAGGACCGTCACCGCCACCTCCATCGCCGATCCGCAGCCGAACGCCCGCCCGGCGACCAGGATGTCACCGCGCGTCACGGACGCAGCGAAGCGGGGGTCCACCGACTCGAAAATGAAGGCCTTGAGCAGGTGGGGATCGATCGACTCCCTTTTTCTGGACGAGGAGATGATGGTATCGGTGCTCACCCGGTGGCCGAAACGACGGGCCTTGCCCTCCACGCTTCGGCTCACGAGATGCTCCGCGGATCGACGACCCGGCCCGACGCGGCCGCGGCGGCGCAGGTGGCCGGGGACGCCAGCATGATGTCCACACTCGGGTCCCCCATGCGCCCCCGGTAGTTGCGGCTGCCGGTGGAGAGGACCTTCGCGTTCGGTGGAGGCAAGGGCCCCGACGTGGCGCAGCAGGGTCCGCATCCGGTCTCGGTGACGACCGCGCCAAGTGTTTCGAATGCCTCGAGCGTACCATCCGCTTCGAGCGCTGCCCGCACCGCCTGCGATGGCGGCGTGACCACCAGGGTCACGCCAGGCGCGAGGCCGCCGGCCGCCCTCAGGACCCGGAGCGCTTCCCTGAAGTCGTGGACCCGTCCACCCGTGCAGGTGCCGAGGAGAACCCAGTCGACCGGACGACCCACCGCCTCGCCGACCGGCACGCTGTTGCCGGGGTCGTGGGGCAGGGCGACCTGCGGCTCCATTGTCGCTACGTCCAGCGTATGCTCCCGAACAGCGGGCCGCTGAGCCCGGTGGAGGTCGGAGACAACTGCTGTATCGAATAGCCCAGCCATCGCACCCATGTCGACGGACATGTTGCTGAGGACCATGCGCTCCGCGACCGGCATCGCGGCCGCGGCCGGACCGTGGAACTCCAACGCCGCATAGTCGGCGGTGCCCGTTCCGAGCACCCGGACCAGCTCGAGCGCGACGTCTTTGGCACCGACTCCCGTGGGAATCTCGCCCTCGAGCACAACGCGGATGGTGTGTGGTACGCGAAGCCAGACTCGTCCGGTGAGAAAGGCGCCGGCCAGGTCGGAGGAGCCCACTCCCGTCGCGAAGGCTCCCACGGCTCCGCAGGTCACGGTATGACTGTCCGCGCCGACGACGAGATCACCGGGCGCCACCCGATCCGTATCGAGGGCGACCTGGAAGCTGATGCCTCCACCGACGGGGAGAATCTCGATCCCGTGCGTCCGTGCGAAGTCCTCCATCCTCCGGTGGAAACCGCTCGTCGTGGTGGACGTGGGCGGAGCGTAGTGATCGCATGCCAACAGAATTCTGGTCGCATCCGCGACGGCTTGGCCGCCCATGGCCTCGAAGTAGTCGATCGCCATCGGAGTCGACCCGTCTGTGCCGAGAATCAGGTCGGGCTCGCACACCACGATGTCGCCGGCGCGGGCTGGACCGCCCGATTTGCTGGACAGGATCGCCTCGGACAGCGTCCGACCCACCACCATCAAGGGCGCTCGCGCGCGTCGAGCACCTGCTCGAGCACGTCCATGGTCCGCTCGACGTCTGGGAGGCGGATGTCACCCATGTGACCGATCCGGATCGACGAACCTTCATGGCTCCCGAGCCCAACAGCCACCTGGATGCCCCGCTCTCTGATTCGAGCTCGCAGGTCGGCGGGGTTCACGCCGGCCGGAACGCCAAGCGCGGAGAGCGTGGGCGACCTCTTCGCCAGGCCGTCGCCCTGCAGGTTGAATCCCAGTCCGAGCGCACGCCTGCGCAACAAGGCGGTCATGCGCTCGTGACGCTCGAATACGGCTTCGAGACTCTCTTCGTGGATCATGCGCAGCGCCTCCAGCACCTGGAGCATGAGCCCCACCGGCGTGGTGCCCGGCGTCTGCGGATGCTCGGCGCTCAGAGTCTGGCGCACGGCACCGAAGTCCAGGTAGTTCCGGGGAAAGCCCGATAGACCGACCGCCTCCCACGCCCTCTCCCCGACCGCGACGAAGGACACTCCGGGGCTGCACATCAGGCACTTCTGAGACGACGTCACCGCGAAATCGAGTCCCCATTCATCGAACAGGAAGGGGGTACCTCCAATCGAGCTGATCCCGTCGACCAGCGTGAGGGCCGCGTGCTCACGCGCGACGGCCGCGATTTCCGCAACGGGATTGAGCACGCCCGTGCTCGTATCGGAGTGGCATACTAGCACGGCCCTGACGTCCCTGGATGCAGCTAGTCCGCGGGCCACTTCCTCGGGGTTGACACTTCGGTTCCAATCCTCGGCCACCCGCACGACGTCGAGACCGTACGATTCGGCCAGATTCGCCCACATTTCTCCGAATTTTCCGTTGGTGCAGACCAGCACCGTGTCACCGGGGGAGAAGAAGTTGGTAATTGCGCCTTCCATCGCGGCACGTCCCGTCGCATGGATCGGGAGCAGGTCGGCCGTACGGGTGCCGAACAGCGGTCGGAGGAGCTCCAGCAACTCGGCGAGCGCGCTCGAGAATTCGGGCGTTCGGTGGTGGAGCACCCGATGCGCGGCCTGGAGCACGCGTTCGGGGACTCGGGTGGGCCCTGGTGTCATGAGAAGGGGCGCTGCCCCCCCGCTCATTCCAGGACTCCCTTGGCCTTCAGTGCCTCGTCGATTTCGGGCTTGAACAGGGCCCCGTCCGCGATGGCCGCGACGCGCTCGACCTCGCGAGCTTCCAGGGCCCGGACCCGCTCGAGTACCTCGGCCGCGTCCTCTCTAGGGACCACGACCACACCGTCCTCATCGCCGATCAGCAGGTCGCCCGGCATCACGGCAGTGTTTCCGCATGCGATGGGGATATTGATCTCGCCTGGGCCGTCCTTGTCGCAGCCGCCCGGCGAGACCGTCCGGCTGAAGGCGGGAAAGCCGATCTCACGAAGGGCATCCACGTCCCTGATGGCGCCGTCCACCACGATTCCCCCCAAGCCGGCCGCGGAGGCGCTCCGGCACATGAGCTCGCCGAACACGGCGCTGGTGGTGTTGCCGTTGGTCGTTACCACGACGACGTCACCCGGGGCGGCCACTTCCAGCGCCTTGTGTACCATGAGGTTGTCGCCCGGCCGGGCGCTGACCGTCACCGCCACGCCACACAGAGAGATCCCGGTCCGTTGGACCACACCAGGATCCATGAAGTGGAACCGACCCATGGCGTCGGCCACATTCGAAGAGGCTTTTCCGCGGAACGCATCCACCAGGTCTGGGGACACGCGCTGGATGTCGCGGAAGATCCGGAACCCGATGCCACCCGACGCGGTCACGGATCGAGCGCGTCCTTCTTCATCTGCTCCGCCGTAAACCGAGCGACCGTCGCACTATCCGAAAATCCCATCGGGAAAGTGTAACCCACGCCCGACCGGATGGCACTCCCTATCGGCCACCATCCCGCAGCCCACCCTGGCCAGACCAGTCTTCCTTGTCCCCGGCCGACCTCCGATCTACCCTCCTTCCGCGCCTGAACCCGGGTCCCGAGATCGTGAAGAGAGGGCGAAATATGAAGCACTTGCTGATTGGGCTGGCCTTCCTGACTGGGGCGGGGGGCGAGCCCCACCCGGCGGACACCTATCCCAAGAATCTCCAGATCGACGTCCTTCACTACAGCTTTCGAATCACGCTCGCCGATGATACCGACGAGATCGTGGGAGAGGCGGGCATCGACATTCGGTTCCTGGCGGAGGGAGTCTCCCGGGTGCGCTTGGATCTGATCGGTCGCGGGGGCGACGGGCGGGGAATGTTTGTGAGTGAGATCACATCGAGTGACGGTCCGGTCACATTCACCCACCAGGACGGCGAGTTGTTCATTGCACTCTCGGCTCCCTCCCGAAAGGACCAGCGAACCCTCTTTACGGTCCACTATCGGGGTATTCCGGCTACGGGATTGATCATCGGCCCCAACAAGCATGGAGACCGGACCTTTTTCAGCGACAACTGGCCCAATAAGGCCAGGAACTGGCTTCCCACCATCGATCACCCGTATGACAAGGCGACCAGCGAGCTCATTGTTACGGCGCCCAATCACTATCAGGTGGTCTCGAACGGGCTGATGATCGAGGAGACCGACCTGTCAGGTGCGATGCGACTGACACACTGGAAACAGTCGGTACCTACTGCCACGTGGCTCTACAGCCTTGGTGTCGCCCGCTTCGCGATGCAGCACGTTGGCGACTACCAGGGGAAGGCCATCCAGACATGGGTCTACTACCAGGACCGGGACGCGGGTTTCTACGACTTCGCCGTCCCGACGAAGCAGGTCCTGGAATTCTACGGTGACATGGTGGGTCCCTACTCCTATGAGAAGCTGGCCAATATCCAGGCCGCCAGCGTAGGTGGGGGCATGGAGGCCGCCAGTGCCATCTTCTATGGGGGAAACTCGGTGACCGGCGAGCGCACCACGCGCTGGCGCAACGTCGTCATCCATGAAATCGCCCATCAGTGGTTCGGCAACGCCGTCACGGAGAGCGACTGGGACGACGTGTGGCTCAGCGAGGGGTTCGCCACCTACTTCACACTCCTCTTCCGCGAGCATCAATACGGCCGCGACGACTTCGTGGAGGGGCTGAAGCGGAGTCGGGACCGCGTGCGGTCGTTCTACGAGGACAATCCCGACTACCGAATCGTACACGACAACCTGGACGACATGAGCCGGGTCACCAGTTCGCAGACGTACCAAAAGGGTGGCTGGACACTCCATATGCTGCGAGGCGTCATCGGTGACGAGGCATTCTGGAGGGGCATCCAGGACTACTACCGCATGTACCGCGACAAGAACGCCTCCACGGATGACTTCCGTCGGGCCATGGAGGAGGCATCGGGGAGAGATCTCTCGGGCTTTTTCCAGCAGTGGCTCTACCAGGGCGGCAGCCTGGAATATGAGGGAAGCTGGAGCTTCGACCCCGAGTCAGGGACGATCGAGGTGGAGCTGAACCAGGTTCAGGACGACGGTTACTCCCTCAGGATGCCGGTCCAATTGGGAATCTACGTCGAGGGGAATAGTGAGCCCCGAATCGAGATACTGAACGTCGATCACATGTCCAACCGATTCACGATCTCCGTGGACCGCGAGCCCGCCGCGGTG
Organism: Gemmatimonadota bacterium; assembly: GCA_022561145.1. GTDB lineage: Bacteria > Gemmatimonadota > Gemmatimonadetes > Longimicrobiales > Gaopeijiaceae > JACZXQ01. The sequence goes on along the minus strand of JADFRS010000037.1, from coordinate 11,721 downwards.
GTCCTCGACCCGAATATGTGGGTGCTCATGGACGCCGACTTCAGGCGGAGGAACTGACCGAGGTTCGCGTGGACAGCATCATCCGTGGACGGCTACGCTTCGTCGATTCCGACAGGAGGCACGCGGGTGACCACCGTATTCGAACCCGATGAGATCCAGCGCCTGATAGACATCCCACAGCTGATCCGAGCGACCGAGGACCCACGAAGCGCGTGCACCCCTGGTCAAGTATCGGTGGAGGCATCAGGTTACCCACTCCTTTCAGTCCCCTAGTCACCGAGAAACGATGCCACGTCGCGCCAGGACCGTGTCGCAGTCGACGCTTTCGCGGAAGAGCTTCTTCGCAGCAGCCGCGGGTATCTCGCTGGGCCTCGCGGGTCTGAGGCGTTCCTATGGCCTGGACGGCCTGCTTCCCGCACCTGGCTACGGCTTCGGCCCGCTGGTGGACGACCCCGAGGGCCTGCTTGCTCTGCCGGAGGGCTTTGGCTACACGATCTTTTCTCGTGCGGGCGAGCGCATGAACGACGGTTTCTACGTGCCGTTCAGACACGACGGGATGGCCACGTTCCCCGGGCCCGACGGATCCACACTCCTGGTACGCAATCACGAGATGAACTGGGGTGCCCCCGGGCGGCTTGGGCCGTTTGGGCGCGATAACGAGCTTCTCGAGCGCCTCGACCCGGGGATGGTCTACGACATCGGAGAGAGCGGCCGGCCGGCGCTGGGCGGAACCACGACGCTCCTGTTCGACACGCGCGAACAGCGCCTGGTCGGGCACCGGCTGAGCCTCGCAGGGACGCTCGTCAACTGCGCCGGAGGCCCGACCCCGTGGGGAAGCTGGATCAGCTGCGAGGAGACGCTGCACAAGGTGGGCGAGGGTCGCCTCGAGGATCACGGCTACAACTTCGAGGTGCCTGCGAGCTGGGACGCAGGGGTCGTCACGCCCGTTCCCCTCAGAGCGATGGGACGCTTCACGCACGAGGCCGTGGCGGTGCACCCCGCGTCCGGCATCGTGTACCAAACCGAAGACCTGTGGGACGGACTGATCTATCGTTTCATTCCCGACCGCCCGGGCGAGCTCGCGGCCGGCGGCCGCCTGCAAGCGCTCCGCATCCTCGATCAGCCTTCGATGGACACCAGAAACTGGGAGGGGCAGACCGTCCGGCCCGGCTCGCCCCTCGCGGTGGACTGGATCGACATGAGCGATGTGGAATCGCCGGACGACGACATGCGCTTACGGGGCTTCGAGGCCGGTGCCGCCCGCTTCGCGCGGGGTGAGGGGATGTGGTGGGGCAACAACGCGGTGTATTTCGCCTGTACGAACGGCGGTGATGCGAGAAAGGGTCAGATCTGGCGCTATGTGCCCAGCCCGTACGAAGGCACGTCGCGCGAGTCCGAAGAGCCCGGCACCGTAGAGCTGTTCATCGAGCCCAACGACGGCACTTTGATCGAAAACGCCGACACCCTGACCGCCGCCCCGTGGGGCGACCTGATCGTGTGCGAAGACGGCACCGGAGACGACTATCTCGTTGGTGTCACACCCGCGGGTGAGACGTACAAGTTCGGCCACAATCAAGCGGGGCAGGGCGAGTTCGCCGGGTCGTGCTTCTCACCGGACGGCACGACGCTGTTCGTGAATATGCAGCTTCAGGGTCTCACCGTCGCGATCACCGGGCCCTGGGGGCGGAGAGTGTAGTAGCCAGCGCGAAGCCCCGAGCCGCCCCACCGCGCCCTTCAGACGCCTCGCTCATGCGGGGGAAGGCGGTCCCGCCGATAGATGCCGACCCCGAGGACGGTAAAGGCGCTGACCAAGAGGCCGACCACGGCCATGGCCCCCACCGCCCCATACGAGCCTTCTGCGACCAGTACCGACCCGATGGCCGGTCCCAGGGCGCGGCCCAGCGCCATCGATGATTGGGCATCTCCGACTCGCTCGTCGGGGGCGAGAGACCACGAGGCGATGGAGCGCAGGATGGTCGGAGTTGCCATCCAGAAAAAGAATCCCCACAAGGTAAGCCCGACGAGGAAGAGCACCGCATTCCCGCCAAAAGCGACGAGCGCCGCGCAGACAGCAGTGCCGAGAATCCAGATAGCCTCGGGTCGGTCCCCGGCCGTCCGGCGAGCGGCGATCAGCCCGGCCAGAGCGTTGCCAGAGAACCCGAGTGACACGACGAAGGTGCTTAGACCCACGTTGATCCCGATCGCTCCACCAAACACGAAAAGGGAGGAGCCGGCAAGGGTGCCCAAGCCCAGCGCCAAGAGCAGAACCACGTTCGACCTCGACGGGCTGAGACCCGACCGCTTCGTCCTATATCCGACGTAATCAGCGGGAAGGACCGCTGGGGGCAACGAAATGACGGCCAGCAAGATGTACACAGCGCTCGGCCCGCCTTCCGCGGCGGCATAGGCCAGGATCGGCGCAGAAACGAGGACGGTCACCGGTCCAGCGGACGCCACGTCTCGCAGCGCACCCGAACTCTGCATGGCCTTCGACCAGGCTAGCCAGACCAACAGACCGGCTGCGCCGCCGGCCAGGACCCGCAGCACGAGCAGGATTTCGAATGTCGGGGCGAAGGCGCTGAGCAAGTTGAGCGCCGATGTCGCGAGCGCCCCGCCGATGAGGTAGGCTCGATGGGTCCGCAGGTGGCGACCGGCCAAGAACGCGGCCAGCGCGAAGCCCCCGACCTGGGCGGCAGACAGGAGTCCAGACCGCCCGATCGACACGCTGTACTCGAGCGCCACCGCCGGGATGACGAAAGGCGTGGCCGCAAAAAGGGCCGACACCGCAACGATGGCAGCGAGCGAACCGAGCTGAGGATTCTTGCGAAGGGCGAGGACAACTCTGACGGGACCGAACATGTAGTCCTCGGCACGGGAGGATCAGACCGAGGTCAACATCCCACCCGCACGGCTGATGGCGCAACCATGCGATCCGGTGATCGCACAGGGACTTGAGCTCGCCTTTGGCGTAGCATTGATTCTGGGATTCCGGACGGGGATCAGTCGATGCTCGCATTGGACCAGCACCTGGTAAGCAGGCCGGGTCGAGTGTACGCGGTCGCGGGCCCGGGTGTCGCGGAATGGGCCTATTGGGATGAGAGGCGGTAGAGCCTTACCCGCGGATGTGATCTCTTCGAGCTCGAAGGTGCGAGAATCCTGAGGAAGGATGCGTTCAGAAAGATCTTCACCGGGCCGGTGCTGCCACCTGACGCGCCGCAAACAAGGGGGATCCACGTGAGCTCGATGACATTCGGAACCCATCGATGAGCCCACAGCTCCGACTGGTTACCAGCCGAGAGGGCCTGGATGGAGATCCGGAGGTCGCGACCATCGCGCGTCACATGTCGGGGGCCGGTATCCCGACCGTGGTATCCGCCTGGTCCGACGCCACCGTGGACTGGTCGGACGCCGAGCTCACCGTCATTCGCTCGACGTGGGACTATCATACGAACCGTGAGGGATTCCTTCGTTGGGCCGACTCGGTGAGTCGTGTGACCACCTTGATGAATCCTGCCCCGCTCCTGCATTGGAACTCGGAAAAAACCTACCTTCTCGACTTGGCGAAGAAGGGGCTTCCCATCGTGCCAAGCGTAGTCCTCGATGACCCCACCGCTGACCGGATCCTGGGCGTCTTGGCTTCGAGGGGCTGGGCAAGGGGAGTGCTCAAGCCCGCTATCGGGCTCGACGGTGTCGGCGTGACAATGGTCGAGTCGAGTTCGACCAGCCCCCTTGTGATCGCAAGTACCGGGGACCGATGGCTCCTCCAGTGATTCGAGGACGAGGTGGTGAGGACGGGCGAGTACTCACTCATCTACATCGGCGGGGCGCTGTCTCGCGTTGTCCGCAAGCACAATCCAACGGGAGATTTCCGAGTTCAGGAGAGGTTTGGGGGAGTGGTGGAACCGGCGGCCGCGTCACCCGCGCTTCGCGACCTCGGCGAGCGAGCCATGAAGCTCGTTCCCGGAGCGCTATACGCCCGAGTGGATATGGTTCTCACCTCGGCGGGTCCGATCCTGATGGAGCTCGAACTGATCGAGCCATCGTTCTTCGTGTCCGAGGGAGATGGTCTTCTCGTCGATCTCGAGAACGCTGTTCGGGCCCTGTTGGACCCGTGAATCAGGGGAAGGACGCGGAACGCCGAGCAGTGGTTGGACGGCTCTCCATGGCTTTGACCAGGATCCACGCAAGTATCTCTTGCTATTGTATGTATGTATTAGTACAATAGGCACGAGGCTCGAGGATTCGAGCGTTCGACCTCTCTCGGGAAGCGTGATGTTCCGCGTGCAGCCGGGCTCGGGTGAGCCCATCTACCAGCAGCTCGTGCGGCGGGTGAAGCATTCGGTGGCGACCGGTGTGTTGTCGGCCGGTGAGCAGTTGCCCACGGTGCGAGAGTTGGCTGCCGAGCTCGTCATCAATCCGAATACGGTCGCGCGTGCCTACCGGGAGCTCGAGCGGGACGGGGTGCTGGAGGGCGTCCGCGGCCGTGGCACGTTCGTGCGGACGGGTCAGCCCTTGATGGGAAAGGCGGAACGGCGGCGACGGCTGGCGCCGGCGCTGGAACGCTTGATTGCGGAGGGGAGGACGTTGGGGTTCGAGGATACGGAGCTGGTCGCTGCGCTTGAACGTGTGCTGGGGGTCACGCGCACCCCGGCTGCCGAGCCCTCATGATCAAGACGGACGCTCTGACCAAGCGATACGGACCTGTGGTCGCGGTCGACGCACTGTCGCTCGACATTCCGGGTGGAAGCGTGGTCGCCGTGCTGGGGCCGAACGGGGCGGGGAAGTCGACGCTGCTCGGCCTGTTGATGGGACTGGTCAGGCCCAGGTCGGGCGGCGGAGTTCCTCGAGTTCTACGCGCGTTTCTTTGTCGATGCCGATGCGAAGTCCGGCCTCGAGTTGCTGGAGAGATGGGGCATCGACCCCCATCTACGAAGCGAGCAACTCTCCAGCGGAGCTCGCACCAAGGTTCTTCTTGCGGCTGCGCTCGCACGCCGGCCCGAGCTCATCGTGCTGGACGAGCCCTGTGAAGGCCTGGACGTCGAGGGTGTAGAGGACCTCTGGACGAGCCTCATGCGCCGCGCGGGCTCCGGCGACGGTCTGGGTGTGATTCTGGCCACCAACCGGATCGAAGACGCGGAGCGCGTGTGCGACCGCCTCGTCATCCTCGATCGAGGTCGCCTGGTTCTCGACGGCCAGTTGGATGACCTGCGCGAACGGTGGCGCCGGCTGATCCTACGGCTGCCTGAGGGAACCGAAGACCTCGGCCCTCTCCCGGGCCTGGTCATCACCCGGCATCGCGACGGCCTGATCGAAGCCACGACTTCCGCATGGGACGGGTCGCTCCAGCAGCACCTGCCCGATGGCGCGGAGCTCGTGGATGCGTTTCCCATGGCCCTTCGAGAGATCTATCTGGCGGTGGTGGGTCATGTTTCATAGGGCGCTCTTCCGTCATGGCTGGTGGTCCCTGCGCGGCCGGTTCTGGATCGCGCTCGCCGTGGTCGTGGTTCATGCGGTCGTGGTGGTCATCGTGTACGCCCAGATCGGCGGTGAAGTGCCGGGTGACTGGCAGATGAGCCCCGAGGACCGATCGGCGGTGGAAGTCGCTCTGGGCGGCTCGTACCGGGACTACCTGAGCCAACGCTGGGGAGGCGGCGATCTCGGTGGGCTGCTCGTGATTCTCGGTGTGATCCTCGGCGCAGGAGGTGCTGCGGCCGAGAGACGGCAAGGAACGGGCGGGCTCACGCTCTCACTGCCGGTTCAGCGGTCCGGCTGGCTCTTGTCCAGGTTGGTGTTGGTCCTCGGGTTGCTCCTGGTCCTTGCCCTGCTGTCCACAGTGATCGTCACCGCCGGCGCCGTTCCGGTAGGAGCCGAGTTGCCCGTGGGGCTTGCCGTCGCCGGAGGGTCGCTGTCGGGCCTCGTGGCGACCTACGGGATCGCCGTGGCTCTCCTCGCGACCGTATGGACACGGGACACGTTCCGGGCGGCGCTCCTCTCGCTCGTGGCCCTGTACGTGATCGACGCGGTGACGGGAGGATGGCGTCCCGGGACGGCTCTTTCCCTGACCGCTTGGACGACCGGCCCGCCGTGGGGCTCCCTCGCCGTCGTCGTCGTGATGACGGGCACCCTGTTCACCCTCGCCGTCCAGCGCTTCAAACGCGTGGATCCGTAAGCCTCCACGCCTCTAATCGACTATCCCTGAAAGGCAATCTGAATCATGAGACTCGCACCCCACGCACCGCCGTCCGACGAAGAGCCGCCTCGGCTGTTCACGACCTCTGGGCCGTCGCTTCGATGCTCGGCCGCTGGCGTGCTCCTTCTGCCGGTGCTCTTCCTGTCGTTCGGGGCATCTGGTCCGCAGGAGGTCGAACCGGCCCTGGTCATTCGCGGCGCCACGTTGATCGACGGCACCGGCGACCCGCCGAGGAGTGGAACCACCATCGTCATTCGGGGCGGAAAGATCGCCGCTCTCGGCCCGGACCACGAGATCGAAGTCCCCGACGGATCGGGGCGTTACGTGATCCCGGGCCTCTGGGATCTCCACGTCCATCTGGCCAAGGCCGGCGGAGACGTTCTTCCGCTCTTCACGGCAAACGGCGTAACCGGCGTCCGCGACATGGGAGGAGACGCGGCGTACGTGTCGGAGGTGCGCGAGGCAGTCCGAGCGGGACGACGAATCGGTCCCCGCATCGTCATGGCCGGCCCGATCGTGGAGAGCGGGACCTACATGGAGCGGGCGCGGCACCGGCTCGTCGTCGAGCCCGTCAGGCGCTTCAGGGCTGGCGTGGGCTCACCCGAGCGGGCCCAGGTCGTCGTCGATTCCGTCGCTGCCCTTGGCGCCGATTTCATCAAGATCCGAACGACGGAGGACCTGGAGACCTACCACGCGATCGCCAATGCGGCGCGGCGGAACGGGCTCGACATGGTGGGTCACGCGGAGAACATCCCGGCCGAGGACCTGCTGCGATCCGGTCAGCGCAGCGTCGAGCACCTGCTCTTTCCGTTTCTGACGATGAGAAAGCCTGCCGAGGCCAGGCGGCTGGCTCGTGAGTTCGCAGAGGCCGGGACCGCTTTCGTGCCCACGCTCGTCGGATTCGCCGAGTCCATACTCGCGTCCAGCGACGACCTCGCCTCGATGCTGGCGGACACCACGGGCAACGTCGAACCGCGTAGGGCGGCCCTTGCCGGTTTCCTGATCGCGGATTGGCAGGAGCAGCTCGACGAGCGCATTGCGGAAGAAGCGACCGGCGACACATTGCCGTGGCACCAGCTGCACCAGGCCCAGCTGGCGGACCTCCGGCTACTTCACGAAGCCGGGGCGCCGATTCTGCCGGGGACCGACATCGCCGTGCTCAATGTCTTTCCGGGCTCGAGCCTACACGATGAGTTGGTGCTGCTCGTGGACCTGGTCGGGCTTTCGCCGATGGAGGCGATCGAGGCCGCGACGCGGGGCGCTGCCAGGCTGGTCGGAATGGACGACGAGATGGGCACGCTCCGTCCAGGGCTGGCGGCCGACCTGGTGATTCTGGACGCGGATCCGCTCGACGATATCGCGCATACGCGGAGGATCGTTGGGGTGGTCCAGCGTGGCGTCTACCATGACGCGCGCGAACTGGAGGAACTGCGGGCGTCCGTGCGGGCCAGGGCCGGCGTCGTGCGGAGCCAGCCAACGGAGGATACGGGCATCCAGGCCGCTCCGTCGGGTCTCTTCGAGCTGGAAGCCTCCGTGGGCGCCCAGTCGATCCCCGTCCGACTCGAGCTTCTCTCCATTGAGGGCCGGCCGTGGGGTAGGCTGATCGTATCGGTCGGTCAGGACCTGGTCTCCGCGGTGCAGGGACGCCCCACGCCGGAGCGGGGGTGGGCCTTCGCGGTGGGCGGACCGATCCGCGGCATGGAGCTCACGTTCGGTGATCGCGTCACCGGCACCCTCGAGCTCGCCGGTTCTCCTCCCATCCCACTGGAGGGACATCGAAGCGCGGCCGTCGAATCGGCGGACGAGCTCCGTGCCCATCACGTACTGACGTCTCTCGGGTTGCCCGGTGACCAGTGATCCCACCACGGCTCCCGAAGGTCCGGTGGTCCTCCTGTGTCAACTTGAGCGAGATCGGCGGCAAAATGCGTAATCCGTACGATGGGAAACCCCGGTATTCCGGCGTTTTCTTGCTTGGCATGCCTCACTCCACGGTCTTCCCTTCCGGATTCCGTCGGCCTCCTCCCAGCTCCAGCCGAACTCCACCGGGCAAGTCTAGGTAGAGTTCCGCACGCATCAGGAATGCCTCCAGATGCCACCCTTGATTGAAGATGGTAGAGCGCCAGACGAGCTCTGCGCGCCACGACGACGCCCTCCGGGCCGGGTCTCGGTCCCGGAAGGGATACACGAGATCTCCATCGCCGAAGACCTTTAGCAGCGAGAGTTCGGTTCGCCGGACCGCCTGGAGGAGGCGAGCGACGACCTCTTCAGTTGAATCCTTCATGTGGAAGCGAACGGAGATGATCTCCTCGCCTCGAGGTTCGGCGTGGCGTAATTTAGGCATGCGCGACCTCCCTCATGAGGACTTTAGTCGATCGTGTGCGCCAGACTCCGTGAGCCTTTAATTTCGCTTGAATCGGGGGTGGAGAGAAATCGAAAGAACAAGGGTTCTTCTATCGCTTTTTGGTATAGGCGACCGCCCATCGGCCCGGGTCGGGTGCCTCCCAGCTACGAATCCGGGGCGTCGAGCTGATCGGTGTCTTCGAAGAAGAGACCCTTGCGGGCCGCCTCCGTTATGGCGGCTACCGCGGGGTTACGGATACGCCTCTCCACGGAGATGGCGTAATACTCCTCCCGCACTCCCTCCAGGACCGTGATGCGCTCTACATCATACTGACGAGCGACGTCCGTCTCGACGGCCACCGGCACCGCGAACATACCCAACCCGCGCTGCCCAAAGACCTTGAGCACAGCACCGTCATCGATCTCGGCGACCACCCTGGGCTCCAATCCGCGATCCCGGTACCAGCGAAGGAGGTGTCGCCTGAGATTGGAGTGTAGCCCGGGCATGAGGATGGGCCCGTTTCCGAGGCACTCTGGCAGCCCATCCCGGTACTGGCTCGCGAGCTCAGGGGCGCCCATTAGGACGACTTGGCATTCTCCCAGGAAGTGGTTGTACGCCCGAACGTCCACCGTCGTTGGGAGAGGGGAGTCAGATAGGACGAGGTCCAAGTCGTGCACCGCCAGAGCTGCGAAGAGTCCATCGGGCAGGCCAGACGTAAGCTCAAGGCGCAGGTGCTCGAACTTCTCCAGGGCCGGCATCACCAGCCGATGGGCCATGAGCTTGGGAATCGAGTCCACCACTCCAACGGTCAGACGGGGAGGGGCCCGGCCCGGCAGTCTGTCGACCGCGTCCGTGAGATCACGGCCCGTGCTGAAGATCTCGTCGGCGTAGCCGTAGACGACCCGTCCCACCTCCGTCAGCACCATGGTCCTCCCGGTGCGATCGAACAACTCTTCACCCAGCGCCCGCTCGAGCTTGCGAATCTGGGCACTTATCGCGGGCTGGCCTACATGAACGACTCGACTGGCGGCCGTCACCCCACCCTCTCGGGCTACGTGCCAGAAGTATTCAAGATGCCGGTAATTGAGCCTCGCCACCCACCGAGCCTTCCCAAGTGCTGCGCCATTGGCGCCGAGAACACGACGTGTTATATGTAATATGTATCAGGATTTAGATTTCGTAAGTCCATTTTCCGGAATTCTAAATCTAAAGAGTTCGAGCAACAGTGCGAGGAGTTGCCGACGTGGCGGACACGGAGAGACCAGCCAGCGTGAGTCCCAGCGGTGCCGGCGGGGAGCCGGGTCGCCCGGGATGGACCTTTCTCACGAACCACTCCCACGTCCTGATCTGCATCACCGAGGACGATTCGGTCCGTTCGCGCGATATCGCAGCCCGGGTGGGCATCACGGAACGGGCAGTCCACCGCATAGTGACCGAGCTGTGTGCTGCTGGGTACGTCACGAAGATCCGTGAGGGCCGCCGAAACCGGTACGTGGTGCACCTGGATCTTCCCCTGAGACACCAGGTGGAAGGTCACTGCACCGCGTCGGAACTCCTCAGGACTGTCCGGCGTCAGCCCGGGGCGGCCGCGTAAAGGCTCTCCGACGATAAACGGGAATAGGGAGACGATGTCGATCCCCCCTGACGCGGCGCTCCGGCGCCTTCGCGAAGGAAACCGCCGGTTCAGGGCCGATCCCTTCATGGAGTCCGAAGCTCTGGAGGGTCACGCGGAGCTTGGGAAGCTTTCGAGTCGGCAGGTGCCGTTCGCCGCGGTCCTGGGCTGCTCGGACTCCCGAGTGCCCGTGGAGGTGGTGTTTGGACAGGGCCCAGGTCAGCTGTTTGTCGTGCGAGTGGCGGGGAACGTGGTGACCCCGAGCCAGCTTGGCAGCCTCGAGTTCGCCGTGGTTCAGCTGGGGGTCCGATTGATCGTTGTACTGGGCCACTCCGGGTGTGGGGCCATAGAGGCTACGCTTGCCGGCATGGTGTCCGGGGATTCGAGCGAGCCAAACGGCCATCTCGGATCCATCACTGGGCCCATCTCAAGAGCCCTCCTCGATGCTCCTCGGGGCGATGACCAAGGCGGGATACCGGAAATGGACGAGGCGGTGGGACTCAACGTCAGCCGATCCCTCGCAGATCTGGGCTGCGAGTCCAGCATTCTGGCAGAGCGGCTTGGCTCGGGAGACTTGAAGGTTGTAGGTGCCGTGTATGAGCTCGAGAGCGGGAGAGTAGAGTTCGTCGCCGATGCGCCGCCCATCGGGAGAGAGCTGACAGCCCCGGTGGTATCATACCGCACATCCCGTCGGCGGTAATCAACGCGAGTGGCGAGGTCCGGTCGACATCGTCCTCGGGTCTGTCTCAAGGCCTCGCGAGCCCCGACCAAGCGCGAAGACCGCGAACCGAGAGGCGTCACTGGTGGGCCGCTTCGTCCGGCGGCCACAGATTTGACCTGCGCCCCATGCGCTCCTCCTCGCCTGGAGTGTTGACCGCCGGGGTGAGGTCTGTCCGGTTGTCCTTCCTTCTGTTCCGGGCGACCCTCCTTTCTGGCCAGACCGGTATGGTCTCCTCCTGGACCACGGCCACGCCCCCTCCCGCCAACACCTAGGCACAGCCGACTAGGGCCTGTTAACACTACCTGAGAGCTTCCACGATGAGCGCAAAGTGAATGAAGGCGGTAAACATCACGTCGAGCTTGTCAAAACGGGAGAAGATTCTCCTGAAGCCCTTCAGTCGCCGGAATAGCCGCTCTATTTCGTTGCGACGGCGATACATGATTCGGTCGTATTCCCACGGGTCAACACGGTTCTGCTTGGGCGGCACGACCGGCGTAAACCCCAGCTCCAACACCAATTGCCGTGTTTCGTCCCCCTCGTACGCCCGGTCCATGATCATGGACACTGTGGAGTGTACCGGCTTCAACGTGCGTAGCAGTTCCCGTCCTTCCGGCGCGTCGTGCTTGTGGCCTGGCGATAGCGAGAAGGTTATCGCGGTTCGAGCATCTGCGGCAACCATATGAATCTTGGTGGTCCAGCCTCCACGCGACTTGCCGATGGCCTGCGGGCCGTTTTTTTTAGCGCGCCGGTGCCATCAGGATGCACCTTGACGATGGTACTGTCGATCGACAGCGCTTCGATCTTGATCCGGATGATTTGCTGGTCCTGCAGGGCCGCAAAGACACGATCCAGCACAC
>JADFRS010000036.1:27876-29474 GCA_022561145.1 Gemmatimonadota bacterium | reverse complement strand
GATCGATGTTGACGCTCACGTACGTCTCCTGCTGCCCCCCTCCTCCACCCCAGATCACTCCCCTGTTTACATTCTTGTCGAAGACGTAGTACGAGGCCCCTAGGCTGACCACGGCGATGGTCACCGCCACCCAGGGATAGCGTAGGGTGATACCGACCAGACGGGAGTAGAAGCGTACGTACAGGGGGCGTGTGCTTGCCCCCGCCTGCCCACTGCCGGGCGGTTCGCCCACCACCACCTCGGCTCCCAGGACGCCGTAGGCCATGCGTCGCGGGCCGGCGACGTTCAGGAGGCGTGCCGAAAGTGCCGGAATAAAGGTGAATGCCACGAAAAGCGAGGCGATCAACGTCAGACCGACAACGATCGCCAGAGGCACGTAGAATACGCGGAGCTCGCCCTGGAGGTAGACGAACGGCACGAACACGATGAGCGTCGTCGCGGTGGCGGCCATAATGGGCAACACCACCTCCTTGGCGCCGTGTTCCGCGGCACTGGCGGAGTCTTCGCCGCCTTGCCAGCGCCGGTAGACGTTCTCCAACACGACGATCGAGTTGTCCACGATCAGCCCGAACCCCATCGCGAGGCCCATCAGAGTCAGCAGGTTCAGGGTCATACCACCGAAATAGATCAGATTGAGCGAGATGAGTACCGAGAATGCGATGGTTGCGAAGATCATCGCTGCCGACCTGAACGACCGCAGGAACAGCAAGAGCACCACAAACACCACCACGGCCGCGATGAGCGCCCGGTACCGCAAATCGGTGAGCTGGCGGCGGATGTATTCGCTCTGGTCGCGCACCTCGATGATGCGGGCCCCGAAGGGATTGAGGCTCTCCAGCCGCGCCATGCGCTCCTTCACGGCCTCGGCGACCTCCACCGTGTTAGCACGCGTTTCCTTGCGGACGTCGAAGGAGACCGCCGGGCTGGAGTTGATGCGGTTGTACTGCCGAGCCTCCTCGTACGTATCGCTGACATGCGCAATGTCGGCGACACGGATGATGGACTCCCCACGCGTGCTTACGATGGCGTTCTCAATATCCTCAACACTGTTTGCGCGGTTCTGGATCGTGAGCGTCAGCTCCCGGTCGCCCTCCCGGATCGCGCCCGCTTCACGCACCAGATCCAAGCCTTGAATACTTTGGCGCACCTCCACCGGGGTCAGGCCGAGGGCCAAGATTTGGTTCTCGTCCAACTCGATCCGCAGAAGCCGGTCCCGTCCGCCATATACCGTTACCTCTCCAACACCATCCAACTGCTCCAGCGCCGGCTTGATCACATCGTCGACGTGGGCACGAAGCGCTTCGAGCACGTAGGGGCCGGTGATCGTGTAGGTGAGCACGGAGCTCCCTGCCCGATCTTCGAACGCCCTGGGCACGTACGGCCTGACCGTGATCGGTCGCACTCCTTGCGGAAGCTCCTCCTCCAGTCGGGCAATGCGCTCGGAGAGGTCGAGCCGCGCGAAGTCCATGTCCGTGTCGCGATTGAACTCCACCGTGATCTCGGTGGAGCCCTCCGTGGATTCGGAGACGATCTTCTCCACTCCCCTCAGTTGCTGGATCGTCGATTCGAGGGGCGACGTGAGAAACGCCTCGACGGTC
>JADFRS010000036.1:0-27866 GCA_022561145.1 Gemmatimonadota bacterium | reverse complement strand
GCCCGGCCAGGTCCCCTCCACATAGAGCTGGGGCAACTGTGTATCGGGAAGCGTCTCGACTGGTATGTTCTGCCACGCGGCAATACCGAGCAGGGCAACGCCGAAATAGGTCATCGCTACCGCCACCGGCCGACGGATGCTGAGTCGAATCATGGCCCTCCTCCCCTCACGTGGCCTGCACTGGGACGGGTTGGCTCGAGACCGGCTCGCCAGATTCCGCCGGAGTGCCGAATCGCAGGCCTTCGATGAGCGAGTAGACCACGGGTACGACGATCAGGGTCAGCATGGTCGCCACAATCAGTCCGCCGATCACCGCGATGGCCAAGGGCGCGCGCAAATCAGCGCCGCGCCCGATGCCCAGGGCCATGGGGGAGAGGCCCAGCACGGTGGTGACGGTCGTCATGATGATGGGACGCAGACGCACGCGTCCGGCCTCCAGGATCGCCTCGCGGCAGCCCATGCCCCGCGCACGGGATTGGTTGATGAAATCGACCTTCACGATGGAGTCGTTCACGACGATCCCCACAAGGATGACGATCCCGATGAGACTCATCGTGTTGATGCCCTGGCCGGTCAACACCAACGCCACTACGGCACCGATCAGCGCCAGCGGCACCGCCATGAGAATCGTGAACGGATGCACGAACGACTCGAACTGGGCCGCCAGGATCATGTAGACCAGAATGAGCGCCAATCCGAAGGCGAAGGACAGATCCCGGAAGCTGCGCCGCATCTCTTCGTTCTCGCCGCCCACGTTCATCCGGAGTTCACGGGTCGCGGGTAAATCCGCGAGTGAGGCTCCGATGACCGTGATCGCCTGGTCGAGGCCGCCCGAAACCACGTCGGCGTACACCGTGATCACCCTGCCCTGGTCCTCGCGGAAGATCTCCGAAGGCGCGAGGACTTCGTGAACGTCGATGAGTTCACGGAGCGGTACGCCTTGCACCCGGATGCTGTTCAGCGTCGACAACGAGAAACGCATGTCGTTCGGGAAGCGCACGACGATGTCGATCTTGCGATCGAAGTCCACGAATTCGGTGGCAAGGTCGCCCCGCATGGCCCGATTCAGCTCGTCCGCGATCTGTCGCGGCTCCACGCCAAACCGCGCGGCAGCCTCACGGTCGACTTGCACGTGAATCTGCGGCTGACCCTCTTCCACACCGATCCGGACGTTGCCGAGCACGTCGATGTCCTCCAGCCGCTCACGCACCAACTCGGCACGAGCGTAGGCAAGCTTCAGATCCTCTCCCTGGATCCGTACTGCCACATCGGCATCCGTACCGCCCAACACTTGGCCCAATGCCGTCGCCTGCCCAACGTCGAACGTAAGGAGGCCGTCCGGCACGGTCCGGGCGAGCGGACGCAGCCGCTCGAGCACCTCGCTCGTTGAGGCTCCATCGACCAGCCGGACCTGGAAGTCCGCGGTGTTCAAGCCGGAAACGTCTTCGGTTTCTGCATAGGACCGCACATCCCGCCCAATGCGGCTGAAAACCACATCCACACCCGGGTCCGCAAGAAGCGCGGCCTCGATCTCGGCGGCCACGTCAGCCGTGGCGAGCAAGCCCGTGCCCTGGGCCAACTCCAACCGAGCGTCGAAGGCTCCCTGGTCCACGTCCGGGAGGAGGTCTCGGTCGAGCGTCAGCCCAGCGGCACCCGAGAGGACCAACGCCACGAAAGCCACGAGCACGACACGGGCCCGATGATCCAACGACCACTCCAACACTCGATGGTAGCGGGCAGCGAAGCGCTCGAACCAAGTATCGAAGGCTCGCAGTGGTGGTCCAAACACTCGCCCCAGCAGGCGGCCGATGCCGCGCCCCCAAAAGACCACCAAATCTTTCGCGAGCAGACCAAGCCCCCCCAACATCCGGAATGGAAGACGGACCAAGCCCGTTCCCAGCCAGACCGCCAGCCTCCAGAACCCGACCGGCCGAGACTTGACCGTGCGGGCCGGGGGAGCGGCGACTTCGTCACTCCCGAGGGCAAAGCGAGCGGCCATCGGCGGCAGGAGGATCAGAGCGACCAGCAAGCTCGTGAGCAGCGAGAACGCGACGGCCAGGGAAAGATCGCGGAACAGTTCCCCCGCAACGCCCTGCACGTAGATGATCGGGCCGAACACACTGATGGTAGTCAGCGTAGAGGCGGTGATCGCTCCCTGGACCTCCTCCGCGCCCAACGTTGCGGCGATCGCCGCCCGGGCGCCGAGTTCCCTGTGGCGGAAGACGTTCTCCAACACCACGATGGAGTTGTCCACCAACATCCCCACGCCCAGTGCCAGACCTCCCAGGCTCATGATGTTCAAGGAGACCCCCGCCGCATCCATGAGGGCGAATGTGCCCATGACGGAAATCGGAATCGCCAACGCGATCGCGACCGGGTAGCGGGGGTCCCGCAAGAAGAGGAACAGGACCAGGAACGCGAGCACTCCTCCGAAAATCAGTGCCTGAACCACGTTGCTGATCGAGTCCGAGATGAAGCCGGCCTGGCTGCTCGCCACTTCCATCTGGATTCCCGTGAACTCCTCGCGCAACTGCACGAGGGTCTCCTCCACCAGCTTGGCCACAGCCACCGTGTTGGCGCCCGCTTCCTTGAACACGAGCAGGCCCACGGACTCAACGCCGTTGTAGCGGGCAATCGCCTCCCGCTCGGCGAAGCCATCCACCACGTCGGCCACGTCCCTCAGCCGCACCAGGCGGAACGTGGATTCCCCCTCCGCCCCTCCCCCCTGCTCCTGGCGCGCCACCACCACATCGCGGATCTCATCGACGGTCTGGAACTCGCCCAGCGTGCGCAGCGGGTAACGGTATCGCCCCTGGAGCACCGTGCCGCCCGGGGCGCTGTAGTTCGCCGCCGCCAACGCCGACGCGATCTGCCCCATGTCGATGCCGTAGGCCTCCAGCAGCTGGGGCCGCACCTCGACCTGGATCTCGCGGTCGAGGCCTCCCGTCACCGCTGCCTGCGCCACGCCGTCGAGCTGCTCCAGGCGCCGCCTGAACACGGTTTCGGCGAGGTCCTTGGTCTCCCATAGGTCGGAGCCCCCCGTGACCGAGAGTACCATGATCGGTTCGGACTCAGGGTCCACGCGCAGGATTCGCGGCCGGTCGGCAGTCTCCGGAAGAGCGTCCCGGATATTGTCCAGGCGCTCCCGCGTGTTGAGCATGGCGAAGTCCATGTCGGTTCCCCACGCGAAGCGGAGGGTGACCAGGCTCACGCCGTCACGCGACACCGACGAGACCTTTTCCACGCCCGGCACGGCGGCAGCCGTCGCCTCGACCGTCTCGGTGACCAGGCGCTCAACCTCGGCCGGCGCCACATCCGGATAAGACGTGTAGACCACCAGGCGGGGATAGCTGACTTCGGGCAACAGGTTGATTGGAAGCCGAAAATACGAGATCCCGCCCAGCAGGATCACGGCGAGGAACAGCATCGCAACCGCTACGGGCCGCCGCGTGGCGGTGCCCGGAATCGACACGCTAACGTCCGCCCGTCATCGAGAACCGCGGATTCACCGGCGTCCCGACGGCTTCCTCGACGGACACGAGCGCGTCCACGAAGCCGTACTGGGCCTCAATGACCTGGCGGGCCGCATTACGCTCCTGTTCGATGATGTCCCGCAGCTCCGTAAAGGTGCGCGTGCCCAACCGGTATTCCTCTCGGGCCAGGCGGCGCGCCTCCTGTGCGATGTCGTGAGAACGCTGCGCTAGGCGATACGTCTCATACTGGTTGTTCAACGTCATCAGGTTGCCACGAACCTGCTCCTCAGCGAACAGCCGCGCATTTCGGAGATCCTCCGAGCGGTTGTCGACCTGTACCTTCGCCGCCTGGATGTCGTAGGAGTTCTGGAAGTAGTTGTTGAAGAACGGGATACTCAGCTGCAGACTCAACTGGCTCTGCAGGTCGTCGTCGGATGTCAGGTCGAAGAGCGCTTTACTCCCCCTCGTCTGCGTAAAGCGGCCCACATCGAACCGTGCCGACAGGTTCGGCCACCAGCTCGCCCTGCTCTCGGAGACCGCGTGAGAGGCCGACGTCACCGCTGCGCGCGCCTGGCGGATGTCGAGATTTCGGTCCATGGCGGTGCGCACGAGCGACTCCGCATCCAAGCCCGAGGGATCGAACACGGGTTGTGGCTCGCCGGCCAGCCGGATCGGGGGCAACCCGATTTCACCCAACGTAGTGCGAAGGGTGAGGAGTGACCGCTGGTACCGGCCGTCCTGGCTCTGAATATTGAGCGCTTGCTGCTCGATCTCGAGCTCGGCGTTGAGCAAATCTACACGGGTGATCGCCGCCAACTCGAAGAGGCGTTCGGCAAGATCGTGATCGACTCGCCGCTCTTGGAGGAGGTCGCGCTCCAAGCGAAGCAGCTCCGCCTCTCTCGATGCGGAGAAGAACTGCCTCCGAACGTTGGAGCGCAGCCCCCACAGGGCCCCTTCCCCAGCCAGCGCACGGTCGGCGTTGGTGAGCCGTTGCCGCTCGAGGTTGTGGAAGAGGGATGCGCCCTGGATGTTCCAGGTGAGCGACGCATTTTGTGAAGTATACGAGCTGAAGACGTAGTTGGACTCCGGGTTTTCGATCGGGTTACCGAAGAAGTCGGTTGCCTGAGCCGTCAACCGGCCCGAGTAGTTTGTATTGAGCACGTCGAGGGAAAGCCGGGGCAGCACCCGCGTCAGCCACGTCGTACGCGTCTGCGCCGAGTTCAGGCTCACATCGTTCAGCGCCCGCCGGTACGCCGGGTTGTGTAGACCGGCGATTCGGTACGCTTCTTCGAGCGACAGATCCACCGTATCCGCCAGAACTACCTGGGCCGATCCGCTCCGCGGCCAGGCGGTCACGAACCCTACCGCCGCCACCGCCACGAGACGCCCCACGTTTAACGGGATATTCATCGACCCGGCCTCCCCCCCTCACTCTCAGGATCATCCACGAGGCGCACCACGGCGTCGTGCGCTAGGTAGTGGTGCCCGTCCACCAGTACGATTTCTCCAGGCTCGACAAACTTCTCGTCGCCAAGCGTGAGCTCGACGAGGAATTCGTTCTCCCGCCCGGTGGTCACATAGCGCCACTCGGCGCGGCCGCTCCTGGCATCGGGTCCAGGATGGTAAACGAACACGATCTTCCGGCCATCACGTTCCAGGATCGCCCGTCTTTCGACCAAGACCCTGTCGGGGAACGCCTGGGCGTCGATCTTTACTTGGGCGTACATGCCGGGTTTGATCCGCCCGTCCGGGTTCGACAGGAGGACGGTCACGCGCGCCGTGCGATTATTCGGATCCACCTTGGGATTGATGGTCTCGATGGTGCCTTCGAAGATCTCACCGGGGAACGCCGCGAAGTCGACGAAGGCCTTCCGGCCTTCGGCCAACAACCCGATCTCACCCTCGAGCACCTGCACCTCGACCTTGATCGGATCCAGGTCCACGACCGTGAGTAACTCGGTCCCAACGGATACCCATTGGCCGGCAACGACCAGGAGATCCGCCACGCGGCCACCGAAGGGTGCGCGTACGGTCGTTCTCTCGAGATCGAGCTCCGCCTGTCTGAGCGTGACCTCGGCTTGATTCAACCCGCTTCGGACCCTCGCGAGGCGATCCCGCTGCGCGCGAACCGTCGCATCCTCGATTCCGTCGTCGCCAAGGGTCATGCGTTGGTATTCGGCCTGTTTGTCCTCGAGGTCGCTCTGCGCCTTGGCCGCCTCCATCGCGTACTCGGTCGTGTCGATCTGTACCAAGCCCTGGTTGCCACGGACGCGCGCATTCTCGCGCACGGGCACGCTCATGACCTGGCCCTCCAGGCGCGACGTCATGGTGGCCTCACGGATGGCTGCTGCTTGCCCCGCCGCCGTCACGGTGACCCACAGTGTGTCCAGGGTGGCCGAAGAGCCCGTCACGGGCTGCGGGACGTTGGTGGCGAACTGCTGGCCCGCCGAGGTCGTCGGGGCTTCACCGTCCACCACTGCCGCGGCTCCGGCGCCGTCCCCATCGCTTTCGTCCGGGGCAAGCCTGTAGTAGACGCCGGCGGAGGCAATACTCAGCACGATACCGACAGTGACGATGCCTAATGTCCGGTTGGAGTACGTCATGTTCATGTCGCCAATCTTCGAGTTGGACGAGGCTTCCACCCACGGAGCGGTAACCGTGTCTGTGATGCGCTCCTGAGCGGGAGCGTTGCACGGCGACTACACTTGTAGATCAACATTAAAGAACGACCATCTCTTCCATGGCCGTTGGAGGGAGTTCGACCAACCTGGCACACACCGGATCGAGGCTCCTCTTTAGGTGGGCACACTCTCCGACGAGCTATCCCCGCCGTAGCGGTCCTCGATGTACTCATCGAGAATCGCCTTGAACTCCTCGACCAGGCCGTCGCCCTTCAGCGTCGTGTAGTGCTTGCCGTCCACGTAGACAGGGGCCTTGGGCTCTTCGAACGTGCCCGGTAGAGAGATTCCGATGTTGGCGCGCTTCGACTCCCCAGGGCCGTTGACCACGCACCCCATGACGGCCACGTCGAGTTCCTCGACGCCGGGGTACTTGGTCTTCCAGAAGGCGATTCGCTCCCGGATGTGGCCCTGGATGTCCTGGGCCATCTCCTGAAAAAACGTGCTGGTGGTGCGGCCGCACCCAGGGCACGCCGTGACCTGCGGCTCGAAGCTGCGGATCCCCAGCGACTGCAGGATTTGCTGGGCGATGCGCACCTCCTCCGTCCGATCCCCACCCGGCTCCGGCGTGAGCGACACTCTGATGGTGTCTCCGATCCCCTCGGTCAGCAGAGGACCCAGCCCCGCCGTCGTCGCAACGACCCCCTTCGCGCCCATGCCGGCCTCCGTCAGCCCGAGGTGGAGAGGGTAATCGCTCAGCGGGGCCAACTGCCGGTAAACCATGATCAGTTCGAACACACTCGAGACCTTGGCGCTCAACACGATCTTGTCGTGGTCGAGGCCAATCTCTTCGGCCAGCGTGGCCGAGCGCATCGCGCTCTCGATCAACGCGTCCCGCAGCACCTGCGCAGCCTCCTTGGGTTGGTCCGACTCCGCGTTCGCATCCATCATCTGGGTGAGGAGCCGTTGATCGAGTGACCCCCAGTTGACGCCGATTCTCACAGGTCTGTCGTTGTCGACGGCGACCTGGATGATGTCCTGAAAATTCGCGTCCCGGTGCTTGGTCCCCACGTTGCCCGGGTTGATACGGTATTTGGCCAGTGCCCGGGCCGTCTGCGGATGCTTGGTGAGCAGAAGGTGGCCGTTGTAATGGAAGTCGCCGATGATGGGAGAGTCACACCCCATGTCGGCAAGGCGCTCGACGATCTCGGGCACCGCCAGCGCGGCTGCGTCGTTGTTCACGGTCACGCGCACCATCTCGCTACCGGCGTCGGCGAGGGCTTTGACCTGAGCAACCGTGGACTCGATGTCGGCCGTGTCCGTATTCGTCATGGACTGGACGACGACCGGGTTCGTGCCTCCGACCCTCACACCACCGATGTCTACTTCGACGCTTTTTCTACGATTCCACACAATCGCGCAATTCCGACTTCCGTTCAGGGATCCTGGCCCATTCCCGGGCTCAGCAAACTGTCCCGAACTTACCGAAGCCATTACCCCCTTCCAAGCTTGACGACGCGGGCACCCCCAAAGTGCGGCGGCCGGAACGGTCACCCCTATCGGGGGTGTTACCCGTTCGAATTACCCGCGAAGAGCGTACCCGACGGACCCAACTGCTGGAGGAAAACTTGTCCGACGTGAAGATTACGATCTCCGAGGCCGGCTCATACAAGGTCGAGGGAGAAGTGGCCCTCGTCGACTTCGAAGGCAATAGGATCGAGACACGCGAAGGGAAGCCCTTCTTTCTCTGCCGCTGTGGAGAGTCGTCCAACAAGCCCTTCTGCGACGGCACCCACAAGACGTGCGGATTCGACGGACGATTGGCGGAGCGGTAACCACACGAAAGGCGCCGGGACCGTTTCCGGCCCCGGCGCCCCGGTTTGCCTAGCGGACCAGCCTCCCGCCTCGGTCCAGCAAGAGGGGACCTACTCGTCCCCATCCAAGATACGCTCGATCTCCATGCGGATGTCGCGCAGGTGCAGGCGCGTCATCGCGTCGCCGGCGCGCTCGATGGCGGCCTCGCAAAGCGCATCCAACTCCACCAGCTCGCCTCGCAGCACCGGACGCTGGTCGGATTCCCAGTGGGGCTGCTGCTGGCCGCCCCGTCCTCCCCGGCCACCGCCCGCCTGCTGCCCGGGCGGCGGTGGGTTCAGCTGGCGCTCGACGGTCTCCAAGAAGGCGCGCTGGAGATTCCTGCGGTACACGTCGATGGTGACGGTGGGCTCGCTCAGCTCACCCCAGATCGCGCCGCGCAAACCCTCCATGAGGTCGGCCGCGGTGAAGACGTCCCACGAATTCCGGGCCAGACCCTCGTACTCGGACAGGCGGTCCATACGGGCCTTGTTGAGCAGGGTGGTGATCACGCGGCCCTGAGCCTGCCTCAACCTCAGAATCACTCCCGAGGCTTCGACCCGGGCCAAGATCTCAGTGTCGAGGAACATCTCGGGTGTCCTGAAGGCGTTGTCCGCCAAGAAGGCGATCGCCTTTTGTTGACGCTCCTTGCTGACCGGCTCGAAGCGGGGACCCGTGCCCAGGCGCTCTTGTGTCTCGGCGCCACCAACCACGGCGGCCACATGGCCCATGTAGCGGCCCCACTGGCTCACCGCCTGACCGTACAGCTCGTTGAGCTGCGAGTAATCCTTGCCCTCCTCCTCGGTGGCGTCGACCATCATGTCCATCACCCGCTGGAGGTTCTTCAGCGCGAGCGTGCTGGAGTAAACGGCGTCCTCGTCACCCACGGCCTCGGTCAGCGCGCCCGGATCGTTGGGCGAATCCGAGGTGGTCCAACGGAGCCAGGGCTTCGTGTCCTGCTCCCTCGCCCACTCGTTCAGCGTCTCCCGCTCATCGGCAGGGGTCATGGCATCGGGGATAGGCGTGTAGCCCCAGTGGATGGCGAACCGGTCGTAGGGCCCGATCTTCGGAAGCAACAAGTCCACCGGAATGTTGTCCTCGGGCTGTGCCACGTAATTCATGCGTGAGTAGTCCATGAGCGTGGACACGTGGCCCATGCGGCGCAGGAAGGACACACTCCGCAAGCTGTCGGCCGGGTACTGTGAGCTGGCCTTCATGTTGTGCGGCAGCCCAATCGAGTGCCCGATCTCGTGAGTGACCACGTACTGCACGAGCCGACCCATCAAGTCGTCGGGGAGCGGCAGCTTCCGGGCACGGTCGTCCAGTGGACCCACCTGAATGAAATACCAGTTCGTGAGCAGATTCATGATGTTGTGATACATCCTCACTTCACCCTTGAGAATCTGCCCCGATCGCGGATCGACGATCTGACCGCCATTGGCGTTCTGGGTGGTCGACGGCAGCCAGTAGATCGCCGAATAACGCGCGTCGAAAAGCGAGAAGTCGGGATCCTCTTCCTTGGTGGGTGCAATCTTGCCGAAGATGGCGTTTGTGAACCCGGCCTCCTCGAAGGCCTCCTGCCACCTGTCCACGCCGGCCTTGACCCAAGGCTGCAGCCACTCGGGCGTCGCCGGATCGATCCAGTAGATAATCGGTTCGACAGGGTCGGAGAGCGCCCGGTCAGGGTTCTTCTTCTCGAGCCGGAAGCGCCTGATGATGCGGCGGGTCTCCGTCCGGTGTTCCTTCGCGCCGTAATCGACGTACTGGTTGCTGTTGAAGCCGACCCGAGCGTCGTGGAGCCGGGCCATCATCGGTACGTCTGGCAGACGCCGCATGCTCCAGTGGATGGTGGCGGTCTGGGCGCTGTTCCCGGTGGCGGCACCCCCCCGCCCTCCCGGCGCCGGAGGGGTAGGCGGTCCACCACGGCGCCCTCGCGTGTTCGGGCGATTGTTTCCCGTCTGCACCGCCTCGACCTCAACGTTGTCGGGGAACGGAACCACGTGTTCGATCCATGAACGATCCGACTGGACCCCCTCGATGCTCCCCATCTGGGCGTTCGTCGACGTGTAGAGGCTCGTCACGTCGATGACCGCCGCGCTGTCCGGTCCAAACGCCGCGACAGAAAGGCGGGCGATGATCGGGCCCTGACGCATGTAGTCCACGGTGCGGGAGATCCTGGCCTCTCCGTCGGCAGCCGCCGCGTAGAGGCGCTCCTTGAGCACGACGTGGTTCCCATCACGCTCCCACACGACGAACCGGCTGATGCGTGAACCGCCGGTGAAAGTCGACGACTGGCGACTGTCCGCTACGTTTCGGGCGATCAGGAGCATCTCCCTGCCCAACTCCCGCTCGGGGATCTCGAAAAAGAGCTTGTCACCGACCATGTGGGTCTTGAACATCCCCTCGCGGGTCACGGCATCTTCGGTGATGACCTCGTCGTAGGCCTTGGGTCCCGAATCCTCCTCCTGCTGTCCCCCTCGTCCTCCGCGTCCTCCGCGCCCGCCTGGCGGCGGACCCTGAAGGGATAGGGTGGCTGCTGCTAGGGGCGGGCTTCCCCAAGTCAGCCCGACGGTCAGAACCGCCGCAAGCGCGGTAAATACATGGCGTAGGCGCATGCTGTCTTTCTCCGGTGCGCGTGTAATCCCATCCACCCCGCCACGGCAAGCCGGGCGGGGCCCATTGAGATTGGGAGTTAAGCTCCCGCACGATAGACACGCCAGAGGTGTGGGATGCTGAGGCGGCAAACCCGCCCATGCACCGGTATGTCCAGATAGGCCCGGATGAGGACGTGGGACGTCACCCGACAAACAGGTTCAGCCCCATCGAGAGCGGACCGATACTTCAGCGAGTCCGCCGAAATTCACGGAAGATGCCAGTCATATGAGACCGCTGGACCCACAAGACCTCGTCAAAATCGTCGAGGAGCAGGCAAGGGATTTCGGCACTGCTCGGAAGCCCCGAATTCTGGTCGTCGAGGACGAGGAGACGAGCAGGCTGCTCCTGTGCACCGTCCTGTCCAATTTCGGTACTTGCGAGATTGTCAGCGACGGACAGCTCGCCCTCCAGGCCTACCACGCCGCACTCGACGAAGGAAGGCCGTTCGACTTGATATGCCTCGATATCAAACTCCCGGGTATGGACGGAGGAAAGGTTCTGAAGTACCTCCGCCGGCACGAGGCCGTCACCAAGCCGACCACCGCCGTAAAGGTGGTTGTGATCTCGGGAGTGCGAGCCCCCGAGCAGGTTCTCGACATGTACCGGCTCGGGTGCCAGGGCTACTTGATGAAGCCGAGGCGCTCGTAGAATCCGGCGGTATGCTGGCTGGTCCCCAGCAGCACCGAGAGCGCGGCCGGCTCCTTCTCGATCCGCCTGAGACACTCCTCGGTCAGCAGCCGACCGAGGCCCTCCCCATGGCGCGTGCGGGCGATCATGCCCCAGCAGAGATCGACGGTCGTCCCGTCCTCTCGAAACGCGTAGCCTCCACAGCCGACCACCTCGCCCGACTCCGTCTCGAGCACCAAGTAGGGACCTGGAAGTTTGTGCAGGAACTCCGTGAATTCATTCCGTTCCACATCGACGAAATACTTGCCTACATTGGTGTCGAAGACCGCGATGCAGGCTGCATGGTCCTTCGGTGCGTAGTCTCTGAGCTTCATAAGCGGAGGGGGCTGAATCGGTGGTTAGCTGCCAGTATCCTCCCGCCCAAGCCACGCCAACGCTTTGGTGTCATCTGAGGAAACCGCGGCCGATAGCCCATTCCAGAGATCGACCATGCGCCTCAGGCTCGGGGTATCGGGGCTGAAGCTAGAGCCGCGATCGTCGATCAGGATGAGAAGTAGCTCTGACCCGTCATGAGAGGAGTAGATCTCCGAGAATGTGTCTCTGACGTCGGCGAGGTCGAAGTCGCCGTCTGCGACGACCGTCACGAGACCCTCTCTCGACGAGGAATCCAGCCCCATTCATCCTACCCCCATCTAACGGATTTTCGAATCTGCCGCGCACCAATCTGGGGACCGCAAGCAAAGTGTGCGAGCCAAGAGCGAGCCAGAGACTCAGACGATGCTCCCCTTTGCTATCCCAGATCGTTGCTGCGCGGGGCAGTCAGGCGGTAACGGAGGAAGCGTTCGGCTTCCAGGACCACTTCCCCGTCTCGGCGGAAGCCCAAGCGCTGCATCCCTGCAACGCGCTTCCGGCTCGGAGGGAGCAGCGCGATCACTGATCCGAGGCCGAGCTCGCCGAAGGCGTAGGAGATAATCTTGTTGAAGAGCACCCTACCCGCCCCCCAATGGCTCGGGCGCAGCACCAACCCGACGTCCACATCGTCACCTTCTGGCTGTAACCCACCCCACCCGATGAACTCGTCATTAATGACGAATGCCCAGGGCCCGTACCCGTTCTCCTCCCAAATGCGTTCCTTGGCGGCGATGAACCTCGCACACTCCGAAGGTCCGAAGCGGCCTCGCGCGAGCGGCAGGTGCCGTCGTACCGCGGGGTCGTTCACTAACTCGATGATGGCTGCGGGGTCAACCTCAGAGAGCCTTGTGAACGCGATCTCCTCGTGGTCGCAACGCGCCATCGGAGGGCTACTCCGAGCTGCCGGAGGCCACTGCGTCGTCGCCGCTCATGAGGAGCTTCTCGGTGAAGTCGAGTCGTTCAGACAACCTCGACACCTCTTCCTGGACCGTAAGAAGTTCTTCCTGCATCGCATCCACTTGATCGGCCAACTGATATGAGCCTGCCTCGCCGGTGGTCCTGGCCTCGATCTGGCGGATGCGATGGAAAAAGTATGCGAATACGCCGATCATCGCCGTGCTGCCGATGACGGCAGCGAATACGATGAGCAAAGCTGTCAAACTACTGATCACGTGCTCCTCCAAGCCTACAGATCGACGGATTCGAGTCTTTCGAGCGGATCAGGTCCGTACCGGTTCTCACCGAGGATATCGAATCAACGCTCCGCTCGCCTAGCCAAGCCTGGGCAGCCGCGTGGCAGGCCGTCCGCTCCCGGGCTCGCCGATGACCCTACCGTCTTCGTAGACCACCTCGCCCCGGCGGATCGTGATAACCGGCCACCCAGTGATCGGCCATCCTTCGAAGGGCGTGTAGTCTGAGCGAGACGGGTCGTCCTCAGCGGTGACGACGCGTTCCAGGTTCGGGTCGAGAATCGTGATGTCTGCCAGCGAACCCTCCCGGAGCACACCCCGCTCGGGGAAGAGCCCGAAGGTCCGAGCGGCCGCCGTCGAGGTCACCTCGACGAAGCGCTCAGCCGTGATCCGCCCTCGGCGGACCCCCTCGGAGTAGAGGACGGGCAACATGAAGCGGAGGTCGCTCACACCGGGCCTGAGACGACCGACGTCGAGTGACGGGTCCAACTTCTGCTCCCTCATCCAGGGCGCGTGGTCGGTGGCGAGCAGGTCGATGCGCCCGTCGGCGAGACCGGCCCACATGGCCTCTACGTCGGCGGCCGACCGGAGGGGAGGTTGACCAACGTAGAGGGGTCCAAGAGGCCCTCGAAGCCACTCCTCGGTGAAGTAGAGGTAAAGCGTCCTTGTCTCTATGGTCAGCGGTAGCGCGCGCGTGGCGGGGGTGCGCGCCGCGTCCAGGGCTCGCTCCGCCGACAGATGGACCAGATGCATCGGGGCGCCCGTGAGCTCGCAAAGCGCAACCGCCTCCTGAGTGGCCAACACCTCGGCGACAACGGGCCGGCTCTCGGCGTAGTGCTGTCGGATCGCGGTCCGACCGCTGGCTCTCAGGCGGCGGAGCACGGCGGCGAGGACCTGGCCGTCCTCGCAGTGCATCAGCGTGACGACGCCCGCCTCGCGTGCCGCCTCCAGCGCCTCGATGAATGCTCCCCGGTACGTGGCGAAATCGCGCCGGGTCATGAAGACCTTGTGGCTGGGTTGCCCTCGCCCAGCAAGCTCGGGCATCGCCGCGGTCGTCTCGGGCCCCGGAGGCCACAGCGAAGCGTGAAAGAAGACGTCCCCGATGGCGTTCCGCTCCACCTCGGCGAGGCAGCGGTCCATGGCTTCAACTGGGCTCTCACCCGCTGCGGGGTTGGCGAAGGTGCCCACGGTGGTGATACCCCCAGCCACCGCCGCCGCGGTCCCGGTCGCGAGGTCGTCCACGAAGGCGCCTTGGAGGTGCGCGTGAGGATCGATACCGCCGGGAATCACCAGATGGTCGCTGACGTCGATGACCCGGGCGCCCGGTGCCGGAGCGAGGCCTGGTCCGATCTGGGTGATGATGTCGCCTCGGATGCGCACGTCGGCGTCTCGGCTCCCATCGGCGTTGACGACGCGGCCGCCGCGGATCAGGAGCTCCGTGGCCTCCTGCGTCCCGCCAACCCGGAAGTCCCCGACCGGCGACGTGGGGAGCACGGCAATTCCCACCGCCGCCGTCCCCATCGTGCGCAGAGCTTCACGGCGCTTCATGCGCGGTTTCTCCAGGCTCCATCCCGAGCACCCACAATCTCTGCTTCATGGAACAGGACCCCCATCAACGGCTCACCTCGAGAAGGACCCCTGTCTCGCCGAAGGCATATACTCTGGCCGAGCGATGGTAGAGAATCTCATCGCGGCTGAAGAACGTTAGGTAATACAGCCCCGGCAGAAGGGCGTCGAACTCGATCCTGCCCCGCGCGTCCGGCATGCGACGCTCTCCTGTGGGTTCGAGGACCACGGACGTCACCGTGTCGGCCGCCTCACCCGACACCGTAGCGACAATCCCGCCGACGAACTGTGGATCGAGCGGGTCGGCCTTGCCTTCCGCCCAGAGTTGCACCCAACCCTCTCCCTCAGGAGGCAAGACATCGAGTTTCGCTAAATCCTCCAACAGATCAGAAATCCGCGTGCCGTCAGAAATCTCCTCCCGAGAGAGGTGAAGAATCGCTGAGGGCCAGGCCACTCGTTCAGGGAAGCCCTTAGAGGAAAGCCATGCAGTCGCGGGACCTCCGGCGGGCGCGTGGGGGAGTCCCCCGCAGCTGACAGAAATCACAGCAAGCGTCCAGCCCGTCATCGAACGACACGTCTTGCTCATTCGTCAGGTATTGAGAGCGGGGAGTCACCCATGCGCCTGTCTCGCCTCACAACGGATTGCGTTTCTGCGATCCGCGCAGGACCGCGTAACGCTCATCTGCGATCACGCCGTCGTCGCTCAGAAGGGGTGCGAACTCGGGGTCGCGCAGGACGGAGTGGTGGAGCGAGGTCTCTAGCGGAATTCAACGTCCCTCGGGTTCAATCCTCGAAGATGATATCGACGACCACCGGGCGATGGTCGGAGGCTACCGGCTCATCGAGCACTCGCTGGGCGACCACGACCAACCGGCCGCGAGGCCGAAGCAGGACGAAGTCGATCTCTCGGTCCGGGGCATACGAGGGAAATGTGAAGTGATCCTCTCCCTTGGCGACGACGTCCCAGGAGTCCGCCAAGTGGATCATGACCTCCGAGCCCGGCGTCGAGTTGAAGTCCCCGGCCAACACGGTCGGGATCGTGTCTTCCGCGAGGAAGTGCTCCAACGAAACGGCCTGTGCCAACCGCTCCTCAGCGGTGCGGTAGAAGTGGATTCCGACGAACCTGAGGCTGCGCCCCGTTTTGGGCGAAGTGACGATGGCACTCAACGCCGTGCGCGGCTCGGCTCCGTCCGGCAGTCTGTAGTTGGATGACTCGGATATCTCCCATCGCGACAGAAGGGCCATGCCGTACGCTCCGCCCTGGTACGGCATGAAACGGCCGAAGAGGGGTTGGAGCCCGGTGAGGCGCCCGAGCTCGGCGGCCTGGTCGATGGCGTTCGTGCGGAATGTGACGCTGTCGACCTCTTGGAGCGTCACCAGGTCGGGGTCAACCTCGCGAATGAGCGCCGCGATTCGCTCCAAGTCGAGCTTCTCATCCATTCCCTCGCCGTGATGGATGTTGTAGGCCAGCACTCGTACAGTGTCAGCCGACGTCGTCCCATCTCGGGGAACCTCATTGCCACCGAGACTCCCGGCCCCGAGGACGATCAGGCCCCCAGCCAACATCAAACGGAGAGTCCGAGGGGAGGTCAAGGAAATCTACCTCTTCTTCTTACGCTTCTTCGGCTTCGGCTCGGGTAACTCCCGGGCTGTGATTCTCACCAGCTCACTCAGCCATTGTGGATCCTCGATCCGATCCCCAATCAGGAGGCTGGGCTTGGCCCCGGGATACGGTGGCGATTCGACCACTTCCCCGATAAACGCACGACCGCCTTCGGTTGGCTTCACAAACAGCTTATCGTCGCAGATCACAGCGAAGAATTTGCCGTCACTATAGAGGCCGTACTCACCAAACATCCTCTTATAGGTGACCGCGCAGTCCTTATCGAGTTGGCCTACCACGAACTCGACGAAACTCAATTCAGAAGCCATTCACTCAACGCCTGGCAAATGTGTTCGCCACGCCACGGATCGCAGTCACGGAGCTGGTTGGGGTAGGAGGCGAATCCTGATGTTCAGGAGAGCTTCGCTCGCGGCTCGCTCCTCCGGAACAGCACCGAAGTCGGCGACCATTTCGAGCATCAGAATCCTTCCTGGGTTCGGTTTAGCGGATGTGCGATTGTACCGCGCGATCAAGATGTGGAAGGCAAGCGATGCACGCGAGCCGCAACGCTCTACTGCGCCTGCAGCAATCGATTGTTATTCAGCCCGCGGATTGTCGGTGGGCCTCTCCGCGTACCGTCACCGAAGCTCATCATGGGTCGCCGAGTGCACATGGCTGATCGGATGGAGCCACGACGAGTAGGAAGTGTAGATCCACGTCGTTCGATACCTTCACGAGACCAGCCGTGGACTCGGGCTCGATGCCGAAATCCCGCTGCTGGACCCTCATTTCTCCGCTGAGCCGTACCGTGCCGTCAGGCAGCACCTCGACTTGCATGGGCACCGACACATCCCGAGTGATACCGCGGAGCGTGAATCGACCGAACCCAACCATGCCGTCTTTCCCCCCCAAAGAGACCGAATCGATCTGGAGCACGATCTCCGGATAGGCCTGTGTATCCAGGTGTTCGGCGTCCAGCATCTTCACCTGGATCTCCAAGACGTCGTCCTCGCCGGGCCCGCCGCCGAGCCCGGCGAGTGCGCGGGCGGAGTCGGTATCGATCACGATGGACCTGGACTGGATCACCACGGTCGCTCGCGCCGACCGAGGGATCGGATCGGCGAGACAAAGCTCTGCCTTCCATTCTTCGGGAACGAGGGCGTGCTCATGGCCGAGAAAGGAGAGGAGCCCCGCTTTGTGCGTTACCACGTATAACGACGATCGCTCGTGGTCGACCACATACGATCTCAACGTTGCCTGCCCGGCTGAGCGACCCGTCGCACCCGCGGTGAGGCAAAGAACGGCGGTCAAGAGGCGAGCGTTCATGCTAGGGATCGAGCGCATAGTGGTCGGCGTCTCCGTACACGAGACGCCACTCTCCATCCCGACGGTGCCACACGAAAGTGGTCGGACCTCGTGATTGGATCAATTCTCCCGTCATCGTGATGATCGAGTCGCGAAACTGGAACGAGGCAACCGCGGCATCGGGCCCGAGCGGCGTGATACGGACGTCGGTCCAGTCGGTGTGGAAGAGTTCAAGGCTGGGCAGGAATTCACGGGCACCTCTAACTACTTCATCGTATCCTATCCGAGCGCCGTCAACGAACATGTAGTACTCGGGCCACAAGAGTCCTATGACCGCTTCAGCGTCCCTAGCGGTGTCGGCCGCATGGAAGGCCCACAACGCCGCGTCGACCTCGGCCATGACCGACGAAATCGGACGGGCCAGTGATCCTTCCGCTGGGCGATCCGAGGGATTGCCGCACGCCACGAGGAGGATCACGACCAAAGCGGTGCTCGTGACCCTGCTTTTCCGAGAAACGATCAGAAGGATGGTTTCCATAAGTAGCCGGTTGGTCCGGGAGTTCGAGACGTCGTCTCGTCTCTGTGCTTCCGCCTCGAGCCTAACATGGGCTCCGCGAGCGATGCGCGCGACCCTCCCCTATGGCGACACTGAGCAAGCATGTGTTCGGCCACGAGGGTTGCCCAACCCACCGTCTAGACGCCAGTAGTTCCTGCATGAATAGCTACTCGCAGACATGGTTCGAGACCTTCCTTCATTCGGTTCCGGTGAGCCAGTCCGATGAAGAGGTCGCCTTTCTGCTACGTTCGCTTCCGGTGTCACGATTTCCGCGGGTATTGGACGTGTGCTGCGGTGCCGGTCGGCACGCGGTGCGCCTCGCGAGGGCGGGCTATCGAGTGACTGGGCTCGATAGGGACAGTGCCGTACTACATACGGCTGAAACGGTCGAAGCTAACAATCCGCGATACGTAACGGGGGACATGCGAGACCTTGAGGGGGTGGAGGGACCCTTCGATGCCGCGTTGTTGCTGTGGCAGAGCTTCGGCTACTTCCCCTCGCAAGAAAACGACGCGGTGCTATCGGCTTTGGCCTCCCAACTGAGAGATGGCGGGCGTCTCATCCTAGACCTCTACCACCGCGAGTTCTTCGCCGCCCACCAAGGTACCGTGACACTCGACCGGATCGGGCAGAAGATAGTCGAGACGAAATCGATGGAGGGGCGTCGCCTCAGGGTGCACCTCGACTACGGGGAGGGCAGGACGGACGAATTCAGTTGGGAGCTCTTTACTCCGGAGGAATTGGCGGAGCGGGCGGCCCGAGTCGGGTTCCACTTCGTCGAAGCCTGCAGCGGATACGATAAGACGATACCGCCAGCCCCAGATCGGCCTCGATTCCAAGCCATCTTCGAGAAAGCTTGAGCGGAGGGTCCGACCCGGCTCGCAGCCTTATCTCGTAATGTCGAGCCTGAAATAACTGATAACGGGCTAAGGGGCTCCCGACGCGGAGTGAGCGCAGCGAGCGCAGTGTCCGCGAAGCGGCCGGGCCAGCCACCAACGTACTTCTTGCTCTTAACGGGCGCGACATCACCTCAGGTTGTTCAAAACGCACCTGGTCCGCGCGGGAGGTCGGGCGTTATAGGACGTTCCGGACTACCAGTGCATGGGCGCGCTCGAAGGACTCGTTTAACGACTTTGGAATTCTGCTGCGCGACTACCATGCTCCCCCCGGGTCGCGAGGTGCAAGGCGCTGGCGGTCAACGCCTCCACGGTCAACGGGATGATTCCCATTCTGCCCTCAGGAAGCTGAGGATCTCGGCAAACATCAGCTCCCGATGGGTGACAAAGGCAAGGTGTCCTGCACCCTCAAGGGGAACGAGGATCGCCCCATCCGTTCGACGAGCTGTCGACTCTGCGTGTTCGAACTCCACATCGGGGTCTGCGGTCCCGTGTATGACAAGCGTGGGAGCTCTGATCGGCAGGGGGTCCACCTCACCCATTCTACCATACTGAATTCGGTCATTCACGTACCCAGGTAATCGCTGCTTGCTCAGCGGGGCCAATTTCGTAAGGACGTCGATGACCTGTCCGAGCTTCTCCTTGTCCGCCCTCAACATATCCTGATCCTCTGAAGAGAAGATCTCGCTCTCGGGGTCCTGGAGCAGCATGTCTGGAAAACGGGTCAGCAGCTTGACCCACATCCAGTCGATGAAGCCCTCTCCAAATAGAACGTCGGTTACGCGTGCGAAACTCCCACGATCAGGAAGTGGTCGGACGCGCTCCTTTGAAATGGCAGAGACCATGACCATGGCCCACACCCGTTCTGGGTATTGCGCCGCAAACTGCAGGGTCGTGGGCCCGCCCGCGCTGACCCCAATCACGGCAACCCGGTCGACCCCGAGAGAGTCGAGCAGGGCCGCGTACGCTGTTGCCGCGTCTTCGAGCGTCTCTCCGACGGACAGAGGGGTCCGTAGGTATCCGGGTCGAGACGGTGTGATGACCCTGAAGCCCTCAAGCTCGAGTGTTTGATCATGTCCGCCAAACGCTCCATGAAACCCCAACACTACCGGGCCCTCTCCTCTGTCCGAGTACTCGACGGTGCCTTGGTCCAACGCTATCAGTTTCCCACTGCTCAGGATTCGATTGGTTTCAGCGCCCCGCCATGACCGGAAACTGACTTGAAGTCCCACATAGCCCAGGAGGCCCAGGACACCGATCAACATGACCAAACGCTTGAGCCACGTCATGGGTCTGCTGAGGGTCACGATCGCTTTCCGGCCGCCGCATAGGTCAGGTCCTTCTCAATAAAGTTCATCGTCCTGTGTCGCTTGATTGAAGAAGGTAGGGAAGCCACACTGCTGCCCGCTGACAGGAATGTCCGATAACCGGGCTAATGGGCTCCTGACCGGAGTGCCGCGACCCATACGTATGAATCGAACTCAATCGTACGTACGCGGTACGTAGGTCCGCGAAGCGGCCGGGCCCTTGTTGGGATCAACCTATGGTGGCCACAGCAAAAGCACCAAGGGCCCGTGCGGGAGACCGGCGTTATAGGATCTGAAGAACGCAGCCGCCTAGTTGGGCGTCGGCCCAACGAGACGACCGCCAACAAACTACCCTGGGGCTTGACCCATGTGGACCACGCGACCGTTTGCTAAGCGGAATCGAACGTTTCCTTGAGCCGCTCGGTCAAAGTCAACGTGCCCATCCCAAACGTCGCCATCAACCGTAGCTGTCGTCCGCGATCACCCCGCGTCAGATACGCGAATCGGACCGCAGATGATGGGTCCTGGTTGGCAGGCTCTTCCACCCACCCGGCTTCGGTCATCTGGCCCAAGGCTGTTTCGAATGCCTGAATGAACCGATCTTCGAGTGCCTCCCTTCTTGATACGCCGGCAAGCCAACCCTCGGCTTCGCCCTCGCTCCAAATGTCGCCTCTGTCCTTGAGGGCCTTGAGTCCCTTGGCGAACTCCGAGGCCCGTTCCATCCCCTGGGCTGAACTCTGCTTCACCGAGGCCGCGAGTTCAGAGAGTTCCGGTGGAAGGGAAGAGAAAAACGACTTGCGCTCGTCCGAACTGATACGCGGACCGGTCTCATCCACCCACACCGCTTGGACGCGGTCCTCCGCCTCAATCACGTCACACAAGAGCGCGGGAATGAATGGAAATTCTGCAGGATAGAAGTCCGGTCGAGTTGACGAAGCAGGCAGACGCCACCGAGCCTGGAATGGGGTTTCTGACGCCGGAGGGTCGAGGTAGACGCGCTTGGCACCTGGATACGAGGGGTGCCGTTCAATCCGAGCAATACGACCCTCCGCGTCGTGGACCTCCGATACGGTATCTGGTGCCAGAAAGCCCTCGCCCAGAAGGGATAAGTAGGGATCTCCACTCATGCTCACCTCCCCATATCGTTGTTCCGTCTACCGACTTCTCAGGCTGCGTTGTTCATGTCCTGTAACGGGCTAATGGGCTCCCGACGCGGAGTGCCGCGATCTATACGTACGAATCGTTCTCAACTGTACGTACGCGGTGCGCAGTGTCCGCGAAGCGGCCGGGCCCTTGTTGGGATCAACCTATGGTGTTCGCAGCAAAAGCACCAAGGGCCCGTGCGGGAGCCCGGCGTTATTAGATCTCCCGCCAACCACTACGATGTGCGCAGCGTCCATGTACCTAACGACGCACGATGGGCCTTCGCTCCACATACGGTACATCGAACTCATCGTGGGTGAGCCCCCATACATGGTCGCCTGAGACTGCGTGAACCGTGAACCCACTGGGAATCGTCAGGTTGGCGATCCACTCACCGGTGGACGAAAGCACGTTCCAGGTCACGCTGCTGTTCAGCTGGGCTTCGCGTCCGATCCAGATACTCCCGTCAGTAGCGATTAGGGCGCCACTTACCGGCGGGTAGTGAGGCGGAAGAAAGATCGACTCACGGACCTCCTCCTCGGTGAATTGGTCTCCACGAAGATCAGCGAGAACGGCCTCAACATGGCCCGGCGGGATGGGAATTGGTGAGTAGGACAGGCGAGTGGAGAGCACAGTATCTCCAGAGGTCCGCAGCATGGTGACACCGAACGAGGATTCACCTTGTTCAACCCCGCTTTGCTCCTGGTCCACGAGCAGCACTGCGGTCGCGTCCGGGGATACTGCCCACCTACCAGCGGCTGTAAACGGCTGAGTGAAGGGACGCATCATGGAGATTGCTCCGCCGGACATTCGGATGAGGAACCCCGCCCTATTGTCGGTACTATAGGTGGCCAGGGTGTCGAGGCGATCGTCGTGCCGGACTAGGATCAGGCTTGGCGTCGTGGTGACGGAAGGGTCGAAGGGGGACTGAGAATCCGTGACCATGAGTACTCCGCCGCCCTTGAGCACCGCCACCTCCCGGGCGCGGCGCTCGGGATGAAGGCCCGAGGGCTGAGAGAATGCCACCGCTTCGACGAACTGCAGGTTTTCGAAGTAGTTAATCCGTTGTGCCCGCGGGTCCATTACCCAGAGCGTGTCACCGATAACACCAAGCGCCGTCGGGAACGAGAACTCCCCCGGCCCATCACCTGCTCGGCCGATCGAAGCGACGACGGATCCATCCACCGAAAAAACTGCTACTCGACTCTCTTGGGGGAGGAGGAGGTACAAGACATCATCGGGACCGATCGCAAGTGAGCGGATCGGCGAGAAAGCATCGTCCTCCCCTCCGATCGAGCCCAGAGTCAGGGTCGGCGCGCCGATACGCCATTCCGCGACCTGGTCGGCTGTGCCAGGCTCTGCGGACTCGCCACAGCTGCCGAGTAGGACGAGCCCGAGGGAAAGAAGGCTAGCCCGAGCAACTCGCGTAGATCGGAATGAAGGAATTGATGCTAGCACAGTGCCCCAGTCGAGGATGGACTCGCTATGTGACCGATTCCAAATACACATCGGAGGGATGTCCTGTAACGGGCTAAACGACTCCCGACGCGAAGCGGCCGAGCCAGCCACCAACGTACTCCTCGCTCCTAATGTGCGCGACACCACCCCAAAAGACTGTCCAAACCGCAGATGGCCCGAGCGGGAGGTCGGGCGTTACACGATGTGGTCCATCCAACATGCGTTGCATTCTCCCCTCGCCGACGCATTTCCGTCAAATAGGCGAGCGATGGGCCACCGAGAATGTCGAGTTCGCCGTTGACAGGTTCCGTCCTTAGCAGTTCGCCGCGAGCGGTATGGAGGTGAGCGAAAAGAGGGCCGATGATGGAGTCACCGTGACCTACGAGCTGACCGATAGCGGCTTCCGTAATCGGAATCTTGTACCCCGGTGAGCTTGACGCCCGAAGGCCCCCCGCGTCCAGCAGTCGCGGAATGCGCTTCGGTCCATCGCCGAGGCCTATGTGGCTTCCTGGCTGCAGAGTGGGGCGAACGTCGGAACGAGACCCGGAGGGCGGCGCCGAGTGGAACGGACGACCTGTTCCACGGAAGTTACCCTCGGAGGTCAGCCTCTGCGGTCTCTTCATTGGACGAAGGCGTTGCCTGCTCCTGGTTGTCGCCAGGAACAGGCCCGCCTGCGGGTCACCTCAGTTCCGTCCTGCCATGACCCCGCCGTCGACGTCCCACACCGCTCCGGTGATCCACCCGGCTTCGTCAGAGAGCAGGAAGTCCACCGCAGCGGCCACGTCCTCGGGTTGACCGATGCGTCCGATTGGATGGAAATCATTGAAGCCCTGTAGCACCTCCTCGATCTTGGCGGGCTCGATGAAGGAACCGTAGATGGGCGTCTGGACCACGGCAGGTGAAACCCCGTTCGCACGAATCCCGTCCCCTGCGAGTTCCATGGCCAGGTGTTGCGTGAGCGAATGAAGCCCCGCCTTCGCCATCGAGTAGGCGGACGAGGGTGTGGCCTTTACGGCCTGTTTCGCCCACATGGAGCCGATGTTTACGATTGATCCTCCGCCGTTGGCTTTCATGTTTTCTGCCACCGCTTGGGTGATGAAGAACGTCGACCGATTGAGGTCGTGATACTTGTCGTAATCGGCCCTGGAATGCTCTAAGAAGGGCAGTGGACTGAAGTAACCCGCCGAGTTGACGAGATACCGAATCGGGGCCACAGACTCGCGAACAATTGTGACGAAGCGATCGACTTCCGCCTCGTTATAGAGGTCGACACCGGTAGCTCGTACCGGGCCGAGCAAAGCAAGCTCTTCCGCTGCTCGAGACAGGCGTTCGGTATCCCGTGCGACGAGATGAACGCCGACGCCGCGTTTGAGAAGGCGTTCAGCCGTCGCTCGACCGATTCCGGACGACCCTCCAATGATGAGGGCAGAATTGATATTTGTCTGTGTCATGGTGAAACCTCCTGAAAACTATCTAGTAGTAGGTAGATGAATGAATCAAAACAATACAGAGTTCCGCGTCACGCCTGACGCGAAACACCCTCACGAAGCGTTCAAAGCGGCCAGGAACGTGCGCTGCACGTTGTCGAGGACCGGAGGACCGCCTCTGGCGCGGGAAAGAATGAGGCCACCCTGAAGGCTGGCCACCAGGGTCGCGGCAGCGTCCGTGGAACTTCCGGAGAGCGCAAGCTCACCCTCACCGACACCCTCGTCAATCTTCTCCGCCACCCATTGTTCACACCGTCTGAGATAGGTCGAGACGGCTCGCTGGAGAGCCACGGGCAAAGTCTCGTAGTCCGTTGCCAGCGAGCCACAGAGGCAAACGACACCATCGTCTTCCGTCTCCCGGTAGAGACTAATGAACTGCTTGAGCTTTGCCTTGTTCGTCCTACCCTTACGGTCGATGTTGTCCAGGGCCTGCTCCAGTTCGGCGAGGTAGCGGTCCATGAGCGCTTTGCCCAGATCTGCCTTGGTCTGAAAGTGGTAATGGATGCTCGAGGTGCGAACGCCTACGGTGGTAGCCAGGTGCTTGTAGCTGAACGCGTTGTAACCCCGCTTCTGGATGAGAAGCTGGGCGGTATCGAGCAATTGGGTGGCGGTGTCGTTGTTGGTCATGGAACGATGATAACTACCTATGTATAGATAGGCAAGTCTTGGGATATTCTTTCGGGCGTCTCGAGATTGACCGAGGCATGTCGTGTAACGGACTAACTGGTTCACGACGTGGAGGTGGCAAAGCCGCCGCAGCGTCCGCGTAGCGGCCGGGCCACGGTGAGGATAGCACGATGCTCACCGAAGACGCAAAGATGATGTGTTCAAGATGTGAACTGAACCGGTGGCCCGTGCGTGAGACCAGGCGTTATGTGAAGGCAACGCCGTCGACTGACCTTTCTCGCTTCGCGGTTTCCGGACTCTCCGGCTAGCGGATCCTCCATGAGATGCTCGCGCGGGCTGCACCGCCGTAAATGAACGGACTCGATGAGCCAGCGGCATCGTCGTGTCCGAACGAGAGCAGCACCTGGCCTAGATCAAGGGCCAGTGTAACCCGGTTCGCACGAGCAGTGACCGACTGCGCACCGATCCTGCGGTGGGCCACTCCAATTTGGCCCGTGATGTCGAGACTCCATGAGTCCGCACGAGTCAGCGGGATCTTCGCCCCGAGAAGGCCGAAGCCCGCGGTTTCTATTCCTCCCTGAGCGTACCCACTGACACGGATACCTCCACTGAGGAGCAGGGACAGCCCAGTCGAGGATACGCCGAATTGACGCGTCAATACCGACTCAGCAAGCCACGAACTTTTCCCTGAGACTTGCCGATCAGCTCCGAGTCCCGTGGCAAACCCAGAAATGGTCCACACCGGGCTGAACGACCATCGTCCCTGAACCCCGAAGGAAAAACCACGCAGTTCAGAGACATTTAGTCCGAGGACGGCTGGGGATTGAGACTGCCCTTCCGTGGCCGAGAGTCCGCTTGCCACCAGTACAAGGATGAATGCTAACCCCTGTCTCTTGGTCATCATCTGATCTCTCTATCAGCTATAGCAGATCCACTGCGGATAAGATGAGTCCTCCCGACTAAGAGTTGCTTTCACATAACGGGCTAATGGGCTCCCGTCGCTATCATCAAGAAGATGATCTAGGAGGCTTCGCCCCATTCACCTTGTTCCCCTCATGGATGTGGCGCGTTCAATTCAGTGACCGCAAGGGTTCCGCGCTCACTGCTCCCTCCCCATGGGAGTGAGCCGCACCGAGACATGAGCAATAGGCTCCTGGCCCGAGACCTCTACGAACCCGATCCAGGGCTCCATCCCCTCGGCGTTGACCTCGATATCGATCACCCTCGCCGTGCCCAGGCCGCAGTAGATGAAAAACCCGTCGTCGCGCGTCAACGCCTCGACGCCTGACCTCCGGGTCCAGATTTGCGTCTCGAAAACCACCTGGTACCTCGTCGTTGTCAGAAGGACGCTGGCGTCTCCAATGGGCTCGTCCGTCTCGGCGTGCCTTACCCACCCGGCGATGATGCCGCCTTTATCGGGTCCAGGCCCGACGCATACTTCGTCGAGAATGCGCTTCTCGCTCGGGAGGATTAGTCGAACCGACGTGACCTCGCCGGATACGGCCCGCACCGGTGTCAACTCTCCCCCGTGGCCGAGCGAGGTCAGGCTGGGGTGGGTGACGAGCAAGTCGTACGTGCCGTCTCCCAGGGAGCCGAGCCGGAACAGGCCGTCGTCTCCCGTGATCGCGTCGGAGTCGTTGCTCGACACGGTCACAACTGCACCGGTGACGGGGCGATTACTGTCTTTCCACATGACCATCCCGGCGATGGTTCCGGTGCCCGACTCCACTACGAGATCACCGCGCTCGTCGTAGACTTGAAGCACGAGCGCACCCTCTTCGTGGATCCCGACCACTCGCGTGGCGGGCCTGATCTGTGGGAAGGGGAGCGCGGCCATCGGACGTTGGCGTGGTAGACCAAGGTTCGGCATCCGAATGGACCACGTCCGAACAAACCACGTCCCGTTCGGAAGACTTGAGAAGCCCAGGGTACCCCCGATCGGGGCTCTCCCAACCGAGAAACCGAGGTTCTCGTAGCTGTACTCAAGGTGCTGCAGTTGCGCGGTCTCGGGCTCGATCCAGAACGTACCGCTGATCTCCGACACATCTCGGTCCTTTGTGGGCTCAAACTCGAGACCAAGCAGTCCCTCTTTATCGTCCTTTCCTGCACTGAGCCTAAAGCAATGCGAGTCCAGGAACTCGTCAGAGAGCAGCACATCGGCGTCCGGAGCATAATAGATGAATCCGTCTCCGTCCGGCTGGACAAAGCCGTTTTCGATGAGCAGGAACGCCTCTAGGCTCGCGAAGGGCCGCGGTTGAAGCCGCGAGTCAACCTGGCTCGTCTCCTTCACGACCTTTCGACCCCTCTCGTCCAACTGCCGGTCAAAGCGCCGAATGATGAACCGGTAGGCGCCGCGCTTTGTCGTCTGGGCTGCAGCCTCCAGCGCCTTGCGGGTTTCTTCCCAGACCCGGGCCGTGGCAGCTCCTTCCTCAGGGCGGATTTCGCAATCTCGTCCCGAGCCCTCAACCATCAGCCCCGCGAGTTCGATAGGCTCCACCACAGCTTCCATCCGATAGACGAGGGTATCTCCGACCCCCACCTGAAGATCCTCCGACCGCGTAGAGGCATGCCCGATCCGCTCCGCTTGCAGGACGAAGTCACCTCCCCCCGTCATGCGAAAGAAGAAACGACCCATCGCGTCTGTAAGGGTCCAGTCCAAACGACGATCTTCCGTGCCGAGCATGACGATGGCGGCGCCTTCGATCGGCACGCCGGTGACCTGCTCGACGTTCTCCCAAGTGAATCCGTGGTCCGGATCGAGCAGATGCTTCGGTACCAGAAGCTCGAGGCTTCCCCTTAGGCCGGCGAGCGAGATCCAGTCAGTCGACTTGCGAGGCCCTCCCGTCCAAACGTGACCAGCGTACGGACTACCTGGATCGATATTGAGACGCCAAGCCCACTTGACATGTATAGGGGCGTCGGGATCTGTGTTGTAGATGATCGCATCTACCAACGAAGTACTAACTGCCTTCTGCTTAGCGTTGATGGTTCGAAAAATCTCTGCCTCGTCCCGACGCGATATTCCCGGAATGATACAGAAGGTGACCGGCCTGTCAGAACCAGCCATCGACCCAAGTCGATGCTGACAATCGA
>JADFRS010000035.1 GCA_022561145.1 Gemmatimonadota bacterium | reverse complement strand
AATGTGCCGTTCGAATTTGGAAACCCGCCGCCAAACAATGTCGAGCCCGTGACCTACGTGCTCAGAATCTGGACAGTTGTCGGTAGCGACGAAGACAACACGCCCGTCAACTTCAAATTTACCGTTTCGCCGAACGTGCGCGCGATGATCGAGAACCGGGATGCGCCTGACGAGCAGCCGGTGAAGGTGATCGAGACGAATTGACGGGCGGTTGGGTTGGGCGCCGGTGGAGGCGGGGGTTCGGCCCCGCCACAGGCGGCGGTCAAGACCACTGCGGCCACTATGGGCACGATGAAACCACGAATCCTCATCGGGACTCCTGTTTGTGGTGATGCTCAACTCTCTGAAACCGGCCTAGGCCGGTGGGTGAACCAGGAAGATAGCTCCTGCCATATACCTCAGAAACCCCCACTGCGCAACGTCTCCGGCCCATCGATGCCCAGCGAGGGGCCCCACTCGGGAATCCGGATGTCCAACCCCCGAAGCAGCAAGCGGATATTGCCCGTAGCGGTGTCGACCACCATGAGGCCGGTGCCCCAGTCCCTACGGCCCACGAACACCAGGTGGCGGCCGTCCGGCGCCCAGCTCGGATCCTCGTTGTTGCCCTCGGACGTGAGCTGCCTCAGGCGCCGGCCTCGGTCGGAGACATCGGCCACCAGAATGTGATAGCGGCCACGACGCCCGATGCGGCCGTGGAACGCCACGTGGTCGCCCACGGGGGACCAGTCCGGCGAGGTGTAATAGCCCCCCCGTCCATGCAGGTAGGGTGAGATCAGGTCGGCCTCTCCCCCGCCGGCGGGCATGACGTAGATCTGCGGGGTCGCGGTGCCGAGCCGGTTGGAGTTGAGCGCCACCCAGCGCCCGTCGGGCGAATACGTGGGCGACAGGTCGTTCCAGAGTCCGCCGCTCAGGTGCGTGAGGCAGCAGTCTCGTTCGAGGTCATAGCTGAAAAGCCCGCTCTGCGCGCCGCCCGATATGGTGAACGCGATCAGGCGCCCGTTGGGGTGGTAGGTGGGCGTGATGTAATCACCCTCCCGCACGGGCTCCAGCAGCCGTTCTTCACCCGTCTCGAGGTTCAGCTCGTAGATGCGGGGGAATCCGGACTTGTACGACGTGTACGCGATTCGCTTCCCGTCGGGCGACCAGGTGGGCGACATCGTGATGCTCCCGTAGCCCGTGACCCGCCGGAAGTTCTCTCCATCCGCGTCGATGAGGTACAGCTCCTGGGTCTGGCCGTCGTTGGAGCGGCGGGAGAACGCGATGCGCGAGGCCGCCATGCCGGGTTCGTCGAAGAGCCAGCGCACGACCGCGTCCGAAACGATGTGCGCCGCCAACCTGAAGTCGGGTGACTCGGCATCCGGAATCCGGAACCGGCCACGGTTACGCACCTCGCCGTAGACCACGTCGTGAAGCTCGACCGACAGCACGTAGCCCTCACCCGCACCCTCGAGTTGGCCCGAAAGGAGCCAGACGGCGCCCAACTGGTCCCAGAGTCCGTAGTCGATGTCGCCACCCACCAGCGTCTCGGGCAGCGAGTCCATGACTTGGAGCCGGTCGGTGTAGCGCAGGTCGCGCCCGATGATCGCCTCCACCTGTGCCGCCGGTCCTTCGCCGCCCAGGCGTCCGCCGAAGGGCTTGAGCGCCAGCGCCGGTTGGTAGGCGGTCTCGTACAGCAGGCCCAGCGTCACACCGGGAAATTCTTCTTCTTGCGCCTCGGCCGGGCCTACCGGGATCAGGAATCCCCCGAACAACAGCAGCGCCGGCATCTTCCAGATTCGTATCCACCCACTCATCACAGTCTTCTCCGTTGTCATGCCGTCACGCCCTACCTCAAAAGCCGCTCGAGAAGCTCGTCGAAGCCACCCCGCCGCGCGGGATCGAACTTGAACACGACGTCCAGTCGATCGGCGCGGAAATCCTCGGGCAGCGGCCCCAGCCGGTTCCTCGAACCGGCGCATTCGATCGCTCCCAAGGCGTCGACGTCGAAAGAAAAGCTTCCGGAGCCCTCTACGATGTCCTGGTCGGAAACGGTCCCGTCGCGGTTGATCACGAATCGCACGGTGACCCGGAGGTCGCTGGAGCCCTGCCACCGAAAGCACCGGTCGATCTGCCGGATGATGTTGTTGTAATACTCCGGGTAGTCCC
The DNA here is from genome assembly GCA_022561145.1 of Gemmatimonadota bacterium. GTDB lineage: Bacteria > Gemmatimonadota > Gemmatimonadetes > Longimicrobiales > Gaopeijiaceae > JACZXQ01. Next base: position 27,434 of record JADFRS010000035.1, on the reverse strand, counting down.
GCTGCAGCCCCTCCATGCGGACGTTGATGTCCTCCCCGCCCTCCTCTGCCTCCGGGTCGGGCGTCGGGCTCGTGGGCTGGTCGGCCGCCTCGGCTTCAGGAGTCGGCGGCGCGGCCTCCTCGTCCGGCTGCTCCTCCGCAGGCTCATCCGGCGTCGGTAGAGCGTCCTCGACGAGGACCGGGTCGCTCTGCTCCACAGGCTCGACCGGCCCGGGTGTCTCGACCATCAGGTCGGGCGGCGCGGGAGGAGTGAGCTCGCCGAACTCGAGGGCGGCCGGAGAGACCAGCTCGATCTCGTACACCACGAACCGCGGGACCTCGACGGCCACGGTGGTGCTCCACCAGGCGAGCAGGATGGCGAGCACATGCACGGCGGCAGAGGCCCCGAAAGCCCACGTGCCGGGCGGCTCGCTCCGGCGTCGTCGCCTGTAGGTCCCCGGGTCGCTCACGGTCCTCCCCTCATCCGGCGCTTGTTCTCGTTCAGCGGACGGGTCGCTGTTCCGCCACGATCGCCCATCTCACCTCGCTGGCGGCCACGGTCGACATGACGTCGAACCAAGGCCCCAGGGTCGCCATCGAATCACCCTTGATGTACACCATCTCCGGCTGCCCAGCTCCCACCAACTGGCTGAACGCCGCCGCGAAGGCGCCGCGCTCCACCGGTGTCTCATTCAGGAAGATCTGCCCCGAGCGGTCCACAGTCACGATCAAGGGCGACTCCACGCTGCTCAGAGGGTTCACGTCACCTCGCGGCACATCCACCTCGATGCCTCCTTGCATGATCGGTGCCGTGATGAGGAAGATCACGAGCAGGGTGAAAGCCACATCCACCAGACTGGTGACGTTGACGTCGGCCCTGACCTCGAGATCGTGGCCTTCCCGACGTCTGCGGCGCCGGCCCGCTCTCACAAGGTGGTCCTCATATCCGCCCTTCCCGGGCGAGCGTGCCGATGAACTCGCTGGAGAAACCCTCCAGCTCCCCGCTCACGAGGTTGAGGCGTTCCACGAAGTAGTTGTAGAAAATGACCGCCGGGATCGCGACGACCAGGCCGGCCACCGTGGTGATCAGAGCCTCGGCAATACCGGGACCCACCGCCGCGATGTTGGTCGAACCGCCGCGAGTGATGCCGAGGAAGGTGTTCGTGATGCCGATCACGGTGCCCATGAGCCCCAACAACGGGGACACCGAGCCGATCACCGCGAGCCAAGTGAGCCCGCGCCCCAACTCGTCGCGCTCCTCCGCCTCTTCCTTCTCCAGCATGAGGAGCAGGACCTCGAGTTGCACCACGGAGAGACCCTCGCCCACCGGAGCGCCCACCTTGAGCGCGCCGGGACGCAACTCGCTGAAGAAGTTCACTCCCTGGCGGAACACGCGGCTGTAGGGTGACTCGGGCAGCGCCAGGATCGCGTTGTACGCATCCTCCAATCGCTGTGCCCGCTCCATGGACTGGAGGAAGCGGTCACCCTGGGCCCGGACCTCACGGAACTGGCGGGCTTTCCAGAAGATCAGAATCCAGCTCGCGAGCGAGGCGCTGGCCAGTATGAGCAGCACCAGCGTGGTCGGCAGCGTTGCGTGGAAGATCATGTCCCAGACCGAGGCCGGAGGCCTGGTCTGGGCGAACAACACTATGATACTCGTCAACCCGGCACCCCCGTGTCGGTGATGAACTGAAATGTCTCTCGAAGTCCGTCCCGAAGAGTGAAGTGAGGCGCCCAGCCCCACTCCGCGAAGCGGCCGGTATCGAGCGTACTGTGGCGGAGCTCCCCGAGCCGCTCAGCGCGGTAGACGCGGCCGGGGTGGATACCGGCGATCTCCTCCAGAAGGTCCGCCAGCCGGTTCACGCTGGTGGCTTGCCCTGTCCCCACGTTGAATGCGACCGCATCGAGCCCGCCGCCGCTCGGGATGTTCAGGTCGGTGGCCTTGAGATTCGCGCTGACCACGTCCTTGACGAACACGTAGTCACGGGTCTGCTCGCCATCCCCGAAGATGGTCAACTCTTCCTCCCCGATGAGCCGCTGGCTGAAGATGGCCACCACGCCGGCCTCCCCGTGGGGGTCCTGCCGCGGTCCGTAGACGTTGGCGTATCGCAACGCCACGTAATCGATGCCGTGAATCTCACTGTAGTAGTGCAGGTAGTGCTCGCCGGCGAGCTTGGCCACGCCGTACGGTGAGAGGGGGAGCTTGGGCGCCGTCTCGGGCGTCGGCACCTGCTCGGGCTCGCCGTAGACCACGCCGCCGCTCGATGCATAGATCACACGATCCGTTCGGGCTTCCCTGGCCCCTTCCATCACGTTGAGCAACCCGGCCACGTTCACGCCCGCGTCCAGCAGGGGGTCATCGACCGAGATCCTGACGTTCACCTGGGCCGCATGGTGGCTCACCAATTGAAAGCCCACGTCACGGAACAGGTCCCGCAGTCCGGCGTCGGCGATGTCCATCTCGACGAACTCGGCCTCCTCCGGCACGTTCTCGCGCTTGCCGCTGGAAAGGTCGTCGACGACCCAGACCTGGTCTCCACGCGCCAGGTGTGCGTCCACCACGTGGCTGCCGATGAACCCTGCCCCGCCGGTCACCAGCACCCGCCTGGACGTGTCGTTCATGTTTCGTCGCTCTCCGTCAATGACTCGGGCTCCGGCTCCGCCGGGTCCGCCGGGTCCTCGTCTTCATCCTGAGCAAGATCCAGTCCAGCGGGATCCAGATCATGCAGGTACCGCACCGCCTCGACGAAGTCGGCCACCCGCCCGTTGACCGCACCCTCGCGGAGGCGCACCGTCGGTTCGTGCAGCAGTTTGCCGAGCAACCGCTCGGAGAACCGCTCCACCATCTCACGATCGTCCGGCGAGAGGTGCCCGAGTCGTTGCCAGAGCCATTGCAGTTCTTGGTCACGCATCCCATCCCACCGGCCACGCAAGGAACGGATCAGGGGCACCACTTGCCTGCCCGCGTACCAACGCCGGAACGCCTCGACCTCGTTCTCGATGATGCGTTCCGCCACGGGTAGCACGTCCTTACGCCGGTCCAGCGTATCGTCCACGATCTCGCGAAGATCATCGACGTTGTAGAGGAACACGTTGGGCTCAGATCCGACCGCCGGCTCGACATCCCTGGGGATGGCGAGGTCAATGATCAACAGTGGACGGCCCCTGCCCTGAGGGAGGGCGCCCCGCACGGCTTCGAGCGAGAGCACCGCATGGGGCGCCGCGGTAGAGGTCACCAAGATGTCGACCTCTTCGAGCCGGCTGGGCAGGTCGTCGTACGGTATGGCTGCTCCCTCGAGACGCTCGGCCATGTCGACGGCCCGCTCGTGCGTCCGGTTTGCCACCAGGATGCCGCGCATGCCATGCCTCGTCAGAGCCTCGGCCACCAGTTCGGCGTTGGCTCCGGCACCGAGGATCAGCGCACGCCGGCTCTCGAGCGAGCCGAAGATCTTGCCCGCGAGCTCGACGGCCACGGTGGCGACGGATGCCGCTCCCTGGCCGATGGTGGTCTCCGACCGGACACGTCCCCCGACCGAGAGAGCGGTTTGGAAGAGCCGGTGTAGAACGGGACCCGCCATGGAAGGCTTCACCGGCACACGCGTGGCCAGCTCATACGCGACTTTGACCTGGCCCTGGATCTCGGCCTCGCCCAGCACCATGGAGTCCAGGCCGGCGCTCACGCAGTAGAGGTGCCTGACCGAATCGAGCCCCTGCTTTCGGTAGAGGTAGCGGTCCGCCGATCCCTCGACGCCTTCCGCCTTGTTCCTGAGCACGGCGGCACCCGCCTCCAGGGCGGCCGGGTCGGCGGCCGGATAGAAGTAGAGCTCAGTGCGGTTGCAGGTCGAGATCAGCACGGCCTCATGGAGGCCGGCCTCCTCGCGAAGGCCTCCGAGCGCCCGGATGGCCTCGGCGTTCCCGAATGCGAACCTCTCCCGGGCCTCGACCGGGGCGGTATGGTGGCTGACGCCCACGACCGCCAGCGTCATCAGAGAAAGAACCCCCCGGTGGAGGCCGCGAGCCGGAGCACGACATACGACACGACCACCACGGTGAACCCCACGACCGTGGCCAGGGCGCCTCTCCGTTCGTGCTGGCTACCCCGCCCCCGCATCACCAACGCACTCACGAATACCGTCCAGGTCAGCATCCCCCAGATCACCTGAGGATCGGTCGGCTGGAACGAGTTTCGGAACCGGACCGTCCACGCCCATCCGAGCGCCAAGCCCAGCGTGAGCGCGATGAGCCCAGCCACCAAGCCGATCCGACCCAACCGGTCGAGAGTGGCCAGAGGGGGCAAGAAGCGAAACGCAGCGCCCAGCCGCTTGGCTTTGAGGGTGCTGAACTGGAGGAGATAGAGCACGGCGGCCGAGAAGGCCACAGCCATGCCGCCGAAGCCGGCGAACGCCAGCGTAACGTGGAGCGCGAACCAGGCCCCTTGGAAGTCCAGTACCCCCTCAGCGGGCTGGACGCCGAGCGCCACAGCGAGTCCCTCCATGAGGATCACGAGCGGGATGAGCACGATGCCGACCCGCCTGACCTCGCCGAGCCCGATGGTGGCCAGGAGCCCCGCGCCGATGACCAAGGCCAGGGTGGAGAGCGACGGAGCCAACCCCACGAGCGGAAGCTCGCCGTGGAGCAGGGTGAACCGGGCGAGCGCGGCCGCGTGCGCGAATACCCCCGCGGCGGCGATGCCGAACGCGAATGCCGCCAACTTCCCCCGCCCGCCCGAGAGAAGAGAGCGGACCCAGAGGGTCAGTGCGGAGATGTAGAGTAGGAGAGCGACGTAGTGGATCACCGCAGCATCAAGCCCTCGCTAAGAAACGCTAGCGCATCTTGCGGTCGAGGTGCACGGTCACGCCCGCTACAAAGGCCGGGCTGACGATACCAACGATGCGCGCCGAGGCCGTATTCGCGCGCGTTCCGACAACCTGAAGGCGACCCGCGACCTCACCCGACCATCCCTTCGCGTCACCTGAGTAGAGGATGTACTCATCGCCGACCTTCACGCCCTGGGCCTCACCTCGGTCCAGAAAGGCGATGTCGCCCATGCTCTGGATAGCATGATACTCACCGAATCCGAGGATGTGCGCGGTACCGCCGGCGATAATCGCGGTCGGAGCGTCACCGAGCTGCAGCTCGAACGCCGGGGCCGGCCGAACCATGTCTCCACCACGGACGCGGTCGAACGCGTCGAGCACGACGGCGACAACGCCCGCTTCCTCTACGCCGGTCACGGTCAACACCGAAGTGGGGGTCATGACCCGACCGACGCCCTCGACGACTCTGCCGGGGCGGAAGCTTTGGAGGCGATCGCCGATCGCCAGGTTCTGGTTACCGTCCAGGGTGACCTGCACACGGGTATATGGCAGAGCCGTCCTCAGCTCACCCGCCCCCACGAGGGCATCGATCGCGCCAATAGACCCCACCTCATCATCCGTCACGAGCCATTCGGACGAATAGACGGTGTGGCGTGGAACCGCGTAGCGCGGCGTTTCTTGGGTGCGGGCTAGGCCGACACCGGTGTCGGGGTCGCGATAGAATACGGTGCGATTTCGCGTACGCGGGTCTCCCTCGGGCTCAGGCTCGGGCTCAGGCTCGGGCGTTCCCCATGCCGGGCCGCTCCCCGGGCCGCACGTCGACGGCGCCGATCACAGCAGCCCCCTCCATCCCGGGAATAACCAGAACCTGCGTCGGAAGAATGACGTGGGGATCCACCACGGCGTTTCGGTTGGCCTCCCAGATACGTGGCCACAGGAACGGATCCTGGTAATAGCGCTGCGCCAGACCCCAAAGGGTCTCACCCCGTACTACAGTATGGTTCAGGGGCGACTGTTGTCCGGCCACAAAACTTGGAAGAATTACCAGCGCCGCCAAGACGACTTTCAACCGAGCCATGATCGTTCCCTTCGTCAACCTAGACAGGGATTTACGCTGCTATATCGCACCTCGGAAGATACCCTGACAAGGCGTTCGCGGTCAACGATTTTTTGCCATTAGACTACAAACGTTTCTGCGAGATCCTGGCGAATTCTCGCGCCCAGTAGGTGATGATGAGGTCGGCGCCGGCCCTTCGGATCGACAACAACGACTCCAGGAGCGTGGCTTCGGCATCGAGCCATCCTCGCTCTCCGGCGGCTTGAACCATGGCATACTCGCCGGACACCTGGTATGCGGCTACGGGGTATCCCGTCTCCGTCTTGACCCGTCGGATGATGTCCAAGTAAGGCAGCGCAGGCTTCACCATTACGATGTCGGCACCTTCGTCCAGGTCGAGGAAGACCTCCCTCAAAGCCTCATCCGCGTTGGCTGGATCCATCTGGTACCCGCGGCGGTCTCCCTTACCGGGCGCCGAGTCCGCCGCCTCGCGGAACGGTCCATAGAACGCCGAAGCGTATTTTGCCGCGTAGCTCATGATGGCAACGTCCGGATGGTCGGCGTCTTCGAGCGCATCGCGGATCACGCCCACCCGGCCGTCCATCATGTCGGACGGGGCCACGATGTCGGCCCCGGCGTTCGCGTGGCTGACCGAGGTTCGGGCCAGAAGGTCCAACGTAGCGTCGTTGTCCACGTGGTCATCGACCAACACGCCACAGTGACCGTGGGAGGTGTACTGGCACAGGCACACGTCGGTGATGACCACCAGGTTCGGATGTGCCGCCTTGAGCCTCCGCACCGCCTGTTGGACGATGCCATCGTCGGCATAGGCGCCGCTCGCCATCTCGTCCTTGGAGGGCGGGATGCCGAACAAGAGCACCGCAGGGATCCCCAGCTCCTGCGCCTTAGCGGCCTCGGTCACCACGTGGTCCACCGAGAGGCGCTCCACACCGGGCATGGCGTCCACAGGCTGCCGCACATCGTCGCCGGGCACCACGAAGAAGGGGAGCACGAGGTGTTCCGGCCCCAGGGAGGTTTCGCGGATGAGGCCCCGGAGCGCTTCGGAGCGCCTCAGTCTGCGTGGCCTGTAATCAGGAAAGCTCGCCATCGCTAGAGGCCTCTGAGCCCCTTCACACAAGTCGCTTCACGAAGATCCACGCGTCCTCCTTGGGGTGGTCGTAGTAGCCTCGCCGCACTCCGACCTTGTGAAACTCCCGGCCGGTGTAAAGGGTCTGGGCCGCTTCGTTGGAAGTGCGGACTTCGAGGTACACGCTCTTTATGCCGCGCTCCTTGGCCACCCCGAGCACACAGTCGAGCAACTCAGCGCCGATTCCTCGACGCTGGAGTGCCGGCCGTACGGAGAGATTCGCCAGCTCGCCCTCGTCATGGATGCACCAAAGAACAGCGTAGGCGGCAATGATTCCGGGCAGATGCTCGGCGATCCACATCTCCACACCGGGCCGTTCGAGCAGCGATTGAAAGGTAGTCTCACGCCAAGGCGTGGAGAAGGTGTCCACCTCGATCCTGGCGACCTCCGGAATGTCTGCCACGGCCATGGGCCGAAACAGGAGTTCCATCACCCACGGCTCGCCATGCGCTCGGCGCCTGTGGCGCGAAGGTAGCTTGGCTCCCACGTGGACGGGTTCTCCAACGGGGCGGTGTCGGGTGTGAGCGCCAGCAGGCGAATCAGCCCGTCGGCGAGCGGCGCGCCCAGCGGGCTCGCCAAGACCGGAAACCCTGCCCCCTTGATCTGATCGGCATGCCGGTCGGCGCCGTCCCCGGCGAATACCGAGTAAGGGACCTCCCCCGACAGGATCACGTCGATCGTGGTCGAGCATGGCTCCACGAGGGTGTCCAGGCCGTGCGGGGTCTCCAGGTAGCAGGCCGCGTAGACGCGTCCGCCGCGGGCGTCCAAGAGGATGTAGCGCGGCCATGCGCGGTCCTCCTCCGTGAGCGGAAGGGTGGGCCCCTCGGCGCCAGGCAGCCAGCGGAGGCCGAGGGACGCCGCGCCACTCGCGAGGCTGGAGAAGGCCCAAAGCGGCACGCCCAGGGCTCGCCTAAGCCCCTTGGCGGTAGCCGCCGCGACCCTCACGCCGGTGAACGAGCCCGGCCCGCCTCCGACCACGATCCCATCCAGGTCCTGGAGCACCACCGAGGCGTCGGCCAGCACACCCTCGATCTCGGGCACCAAATTCGCGGCGTGCGCCAACTGGGTCCGTAGAAAACGCCGAGCCAATACGTCACCCCCGACCGAGACGGCGACGGAACCGATTGGGGCCGAAGTGTCCATCGCGAGATAGCGGCCGGCGGCCGACCAGATCTGGCTCACGCGCCGCCCCCCAACGACAGGTGCACGGGAAAACCGGGCAGGGAGCCCGGGTCCCCCACCCGCGTCACCTCGACGGACCGCCGCAGTGCGTCCCCCTCGACCAGCTCCAGCGACACCTCCCAGCGGTCTGCGGGCAGGAGGTCGCCGGCTCGCTCCGGCCATTCGATCAGCACCACCTCGTCGTGGGCACCCAAATCTTCCCAACCGATCTCCCACAGATCGTCGGGCCGCTCCAGGCGGTAGAGATCCAAATGCACGATCTGGATGCCGTGTGGCGCCTGGTAGCGGAACAGGAGGTTGAAGGTGGGCGAGGGCACCACCTCGGTGATTCCGGCTCCACGGACGACGGCTCGTGCCAGCACGGACTTGCCCGCACCCACGGGACCCGTGAGCACCACGAAAACGGGCGGCTGGATGCGTGCACCGATGCGCTCACCCCAACGCACGAGGTCCTGCTCGTCTAGAATCATTTTCCGACCGACGCCTTCAACTCGAAAATCTGATCCCTGATGAGCGCCGCCCGTTCATAGTCCAACGACTCGGCCGCCTCGCCCATCTCCTGCTCCAGAATCTTGATGTACTCCTCGATGTTGACCTCGTCCGCATAGCTCCGGGATGGCTCCGACACCTTGGCGGCCGGCGCATCCCTCGCATCGGCGAAGCGGGTCGAGAACTCGATTTCCTGCACGGTCTTGCGGATCGTCTCAGGCGTGATGCCGTGCTCCTCGTTGAACGCCGTCTGCACGGCACGCCGGCGTTCGGTCTCGTCGAGACAGCGGCGCATCGAGCCCGTCACCCTGTCGGCGTAGAGGATCGCCTTGCCCTCCACATTACGCGCGGCGCGCCCGATGGTCTGGATGAGGGAGCGCGCGTCCCGGAGAAAGCCCTCCTTGTCCGCATCCAGAATCGCCACCAGCGACACCTCCGGAAGGTCGAGACCTTCGCGCAGCAGATTGATCCCCACCAGCACGTCGATGCGCCCCAGGCGCAGGCTACGGAGGATCTCCATCCGCTCGATGGAGTTGATGTCCGAGTGCATGTAGCTGACCTTGACGCCCACAGACTGAAAATACTCCGAGAGATCCTCCGCCATGCGCTTGGTCAGCGTGGTGACGAGCACCCTCTCTCCACGCGAGGCCCGCTCGCGTATCTCGGCCAGCAGGTCGTCGACCTGACCCTTCACCGGCCGCACGTCGATCGCCGGGTCGATGAGGCCGGTGGGGCGAATGATCTGCTCCACCACCACGCCACCCGAGCTCTCCAGCTCCCAGTCGCCCGGCGTCGCCGAGACGAACACCGCGCTGGGCACCAGGTCTCTCCATTCCTCGAACTTGAGGGGGCGGTTGTCCATCGCGCTCGGCAGCCTGAAGCCGTGCTCCACGAGCGTCTCTTTCCTCGAACGGTCCCCCTTGTACATCCCGTGGAGCTGCGGGATGGACACGTGAGACTCGTCCACGATCACCAGGAAATCCTCCGGAAAATAGTCGAAGAGGCAGGAGGGACGTTCCCCGGGCCTCCGCCCGCTGGTGTAGAGTGAGTAATTCTCGATTCCGGGGCAGGTGCCGATCTCCAGCATCATCTCGAGGTCGAAGTTGGTTCGGCTCTCGATGCGCTGAGCCTCGAGCAGCCGACCCTGGGCCTCGAACGCCGCGACCCGCTCGCGAAGCTCGCGGCGGATGGGGTGTTGCATGTTCTCGATGACCTCCCTGCGGGTCACGTAGTGGCTCGCGGGATAGATCGACGTGCGCTCGAGCGCCGAGATGGTCACTCCGGTGAGCGGGTCGAAGCGCGTGATGCGCTCCACTTCGTCGCCCCAGAGCTCGATGCGCACAGCCTGCTCGTCGTAGGCGGGAAAGACCTCCACGGTGTCGCCGCGCACGCGGAACGTGCCGCGCCCGAACTCGTAGTCGTTCCGCTTGTACTGGATGTCCACCAACCCGCGCAGAATGTCACGACGGCTGCGGTGCTCACCAACGGTCAGGTGCAGCATCAGGGATCGGTAGTCGACGGGGCTTCCCAGGCCGTAGATGCACGACACCGAGGCGACCACGATCACATCGTCGCGCTCCATGAGCGAGGACGTCGTGCGCAGTCTCAGCCGCTCGATGTCCTCGTTGATGGAGGCGTCTTTCTCGATGTAGGTGTCCGTGGACGGTATGTACGCCTCCGGCTGGTAGTAGTCGTAATACGAGATGAAATACTCGACGGCGTTGGTCGGAAACAGCGCCTTGAGCTCGCCGTAGAGCTGGGCTCCCAGCGTCTTGTTGTGGGACATCACGAGCGTCGGCCGATCATGATTCACGATCACATGGGCCATGGTGAACGTCTTGCCCGTGCCGGTGGCGCCCAGGAGCGTCTGGAAGCGGTCCCCGCGGGCGAGCCCCTCGGAGAGCTCCTCGATGGCCCGGGGCTGGTCGCCCTTGGGCTCGTAGTCCGCGGTCAGACGGAAGTCAGGCATGGGGTTTCCGGGGGATCAACCTGCGTGGTCGATGCTCGATCAGACGCCGCGCGCCACGGCTAGAAGGCTGTTGAAGAAGTACAGCCGTCTCACGTCATATCCGACTCGGTGAACGACTCCAGGCGTTCCACCTGCAACAATCCCTTCACCCGTCGCAACGCCTTCAGGACCTTCTCGAGGTGGGCCAGGTGCTGCACCTCCACAGCGAACTCACCCACCATTCCGCCTTCCACCGACTTCATGTCGGCGTGTTGGATGTTGGTGCCTGTGTCCGTGATGGCCTTGGCCACGTCGGACAGCAACCCGCGCCGGTCTGTGCCGTGCAGGAAGAGCTTCACGAAGAAGCGGTCTCCCTTTTCCGCGGTCCATTCGATCTCGACCCGGCGTTCCTCCGTGAGGTCGAGGATGTTGGGACAATCCGTGCGGTGGATGGAGACACCCCTGCCCCTGGTGACGTAGCCGATCACGCTGTCGCCCGGCACGGGTTGGCAGCACTGCGAGTACCGCACCATGAGGTTGTCCATGCCCTGGATGCGGACCCCACGGTTCGAGCGGCGAATGCGTTCCGCGATGCGCTCGAGGGCCGAGGGTGTGCGTCGGACCACGTCGTGCGGCTCTTCTTCGGGATAGAGCGCCTTGATCACAAGCGTGGGACCCACGTCACCGCGTCCCATGGCCGCCAGGACATGCTCGAAATCCACGTACCCGAGGGCCACCGCCGCCTGGGCCATTTGATCGCTGGCCGGCTTGTCGCGTCCGGCTTTGCGCACCTCACGCTGGAAGAAATCCTTGCCCAACTTGTGGGCGGACTCGAACTCCTCCTTGCGGATCCACTGCCGGATCCGTCCCCGAGCCCTCGACGTCTTCACAAACGACAGCCAATCCCGGTTCGGCCGCTGGCGAGAGTTCACGATGATGTCGACCGTGTCTCCGTTCCTCAACTCCCGGGAGAGCGGAGCGATGCGCCCGTTGACGCGCGTTCCGGCACAGTGGTGTCCGACCTCGGTGTGCACCGAGTAGGCGAAGTCGATCGGAGTCGCTCCCACGGGAAGCTGCTTCACCTCGCCCTTGGGTGTGAACACGAAGATCTCACCCTGGAACAGGTCCATGCGGAGGAATTCCATGAACTCCTCGGGCTCGTCCGTGTCCTGCTGCCACTCCAGCACCTGGCGGAACCATGTGAGCGCCTCATCGGCCTCGTCGGTGCTCTCCGTCGGACCCTCCACGAGGCCCTCTTTGTACCGCCAGTGCGCCGCGATGCCGTACTCCGCCGTACGGTGCATTTCGCCGGTGCGGATCTGAATCTCGTAGCGGCGCCCCCCCGGACCGATCACGGTGGTGTGCAGCGACCGGTACATGTTCGACTTCGGGGTGGCCACGAAGTCGTGGAAGCGCTCCTGCACGGGTGTCCAGCGGCTGTGGATGATGCCGAGGGCCGCGTAACAGTTCTGCACCGAGTCGGTGATCACCCTTATCGCCATGAGGTCGTAGATCTCCTCGTACGGCAGACCGGTGTTTGCCATCTTGCGGTAGATCGACCAAAGGTGTTTGGGACGCCCCGTCACCTCGGCGGGGATTCCCGACTCCTCCAACTCCTCTTCGAGCGGCAGCTTCAACTCGAGGATCTGGCGCTCGCGTTCCTTGCGGCGCTGCCGCACCCGCTTCGTGAGCACCTCGTATTCCTCAGGCTCGAGGAAGCGGAAGCTGAGGTCTTCGAGCTCCCATCGGATCTGGGCCATGCCGAGGCGGTGGGCCAGCGGCGCGTAAATCTCCCGGGTTTCCATGGCGATGCGCCGCCGCCTGTCGGCGTCCAGATGCTCGAGCGTGCGCATGTTGTGGAGCCGGTCGGCGAGCTTGACCAGGATCACGCGAGCGTCCTGCGCCATCGACAGCAGCATCTTCCGATAGTTCTCGACCTGCTGCTCCGTGTTGGAGCGGAACTCCACACGGCCGATCTTGGTGACCCCGGCCACGATGGTGGCCGCGCTGCTCCCGAACCGCTTCTCGATCTCGGCGAGCGACACGGAGGTGTCTTCGACGACGTCGTGGATGAGACCCGCCACCAGGGAGTCGGTGTCCAGCCGAAGCTGGGCCAGGATGGTCGCCACCTCCACCGCGTGCGAGACGAACTTCTCTCCCGAGGCACGACGCTGCCCCGCGTGGGCGGCCTTCGCCAGATCGTACGCCTCGACGATCACATCGACGTCCAACCGTTCCGCATACGCCTCCATGGCCCGAGCCAAAGGCCGGGGCAGTCCACGAATGGTCGGTGAGTTCACTTTCGTCGCGGTCGCCATATGACCTGTACGCACGTCCGTCCCAAGAGGCGGAGTCACAGGGATGCGGGGCAGCGCTCTCTGAGTGAAGGAGTCGGGAAGAGCACCGGCCGCCATGATTGCCTACCCCCATAGGCCGTCTACTGTTTCGGGCTCGATCCGCTCACTCGAGCACCCCGAGCTCGGACATGGACGTGAAGCCCGTATCGCCCAGGATGACGTGGTCCAGCACGGGAATGCCGATCGTACGCCCAGCGTCCACGAGCTGCCTGGTGACCGCGCGGTCTTCGCCGGAGGGGGCCGGGTCTCCGGACGGATGGTTGTGGAGCAGGATCACCGCCGCGGCGCTCTCGATGATGGCAGGCTTGAACACCTCCCTGGGATGGATCAAGGATGCGTCCAGGATCCCCCGCGTAATCAAGACCTCACGGATCACTCTGTGCTGAGACGTGAGCAGCAGGACGTGGAATTCTTCCCGGTCGAGGTCCCGAAGCCTGGGGCCCATGCGGCGGAAGACGTCCCGCGGCCCGCGGATCTTGTCTTCGGCGGGCGGCCGGTCCGCCGCCGCCCTGCGACCCAGCTCGAGCGCCGCTACGATACGCGCGGCCGTGGCACCACCGACGCCCGGAACGGACTCGAGGGTGCCGGCCGCCAGCGCGCTCAATCGCCGGAGCGAACCCCTTCCGGCGGCCATGATGCCATCGGCCACATCCAGCGCGGTGCCGCCTCTCGATCCGCTGCCCACCAGGATCGCAAGGAGTTCCCTGACAGCCAGGGAGCGGGCGCCCAGGGTGGTGAGGCGCTCACGGGGGCGTTCCTGGGGAGGCCAGGATCGGATGGAATGGGAAGGGGAAGGCATGGTTCGTCACGTTAGGATACGTGGACTTGTGGGGCCGGGGGATGGGTGGATGGGACGGTTGTGGGCAGGCGAGGCGAGCGTGCGCTCACCTCTTCCATTCCGGGCGACTGCTCTCCCCCCCCGTTGACGGAAGGCCCGCGCAGCGGGCGGGAGGGACCCATCCGAACATGGCACCGTGGCAACCCGTAGTTGTATCATGAGTGGTAGCTACCTTGATGAGGCCAGACCATGACAATCGATCAGCTAGAGAAAGAAGCATTAGGGCTCCCGCAGCATGAGCGGGCGCGCCTTGCGCAGCGGCTCATCTCCAGCCTCGATGAAGACGCCGAGGTCGAGCAGGCGTGGTACGACGAGGCAGAACGCAGATTGGCGGAGCTCAAGTCAGGTGGGGCTGCTGAGATTTCCGTTGAAGAGGTGTTCGGGTCGCTCGATGGCAGTGTGAAGCGGTAGCCGTTGGTCGTCACCTTCCACGAGGCGGCCCGTTCCGAGATCTCGGAGGCGGTCGTGTTCTACAACCACCAGTCTCCGGGCCTGGGTGACGCCCTTGCATCCGAGGTCCGTGTTGCGGTCGCCAAGATCATCGCAAATCCCGACGCCGGATTCACCGTCCGACCGTCAATACGCCGGCATCTCCTCGGGCGCTTCCCCTACAGTGTGCTCTACACCGCGACTGCGGAGCGACTGCGGAGCGACTGCAGGTGTTGGCGGTGATGCATCATCGACGTCGCCCCGGCTACTGGGAAGACCGTGCATGATAAGGTGGTAGCGGCATACGTATAAAGTGAATCACTTTATACGTATGCCCTATTCGCCCCCAATACCCTCACGCCGCCTCCGCGAAGCCAGAGCCTTGGGTACTCCTCGCAGCGGGGCCTGGGGTGCTCCCGAGGAGCGGGGGTCTGCGGCGCAGCCGCAGAGCGAAGCGCCCCCGCGACGGGAGCACCCCAAGCCCCGCAGGCCGGCCTACCCCACCGCCCGCCCGTGACACCTCTTGAACTTCTTGCCCGACCCGCACGGACAGGGATGGTTGCGCCCCGGCTCCTTTTCGGAAGTGACCGGCCTCTTCACGCGCTGCTCGTCGCCCCGGTTGGCCGAGAGCTGCCCGGCATCGGGGGGCTGGGCGGCCACGGTCCGGCGGGCCCTGGAGGATACCCCGAGATCGTCGACGCCGGACTGGCCGGCGGGCGGCGCCGCTGGTTGATCTTGGCCCTGCGCTCGGGCGAACGCTCCGCCGCCCCCAGTGTCGACCGGGCCCGAGTAACTGAGCCGCTGGGGCTGACGGGCGCGGGCTTGCGGTGGGCCGATCTGGGCGCGGAACAGGGTGCCCGATACGGTCCTGCGCAGATCCGCCATGAGGTCCACGAACATCTCGTAGGCCTCTTTCTTGTATTCGACCAGCGGATCCTTCTGGCCCCAGCCCCTGAACCCGATCGACGCTTTCAGATGGTCGAGGTCGTAGAGATGATCCTTCCACTTGTCGTCGATCACGCCGAGCATGATCCAGCTCATGACCGGCTCGGCGTGGTCTCCGAACGACTCGACCTTGCGGTGGAACGAGTCGTGCACGGTCTTGGTGCACATCTCCAGGATCTCGTGGCGCTCGAACTCATGCTCGATGTCCATCTCGTCGGGCAGGCCATCCACCACGGCAAAGAAGTCGAGCATGATGCGGCGCTTGAGACCCGGAAGGTCCCACTCCTCCTCGCGTTCGGATTCGAGGTACTCCTCCGCCGCCGTCTCGACGGTGTGCTCGATCATCTCCCAGATCTCACCCTTGAGGTCCTCGCCGCCCTCGAGAGCGAACAGCCGCATGTCGTAGATGACCTCGCGCTGCTGGTTCATGACGTCGTCGTAATCCAGCAATCGCTTGCGAGCCTCGAAGTTGTTGCCCTCGACCCGCTTCTGCGCGGTCTCGATGGATTTCGTGACCAGCCCGCTGACGATGACCTCGCCTTCTTCGGTGCCGATGCGGTCCATCACGTTGGCCAGACGGTCGCCTACGAACAGGCGCATCAGGTCGTCCTCGACCGAGATGAAGAACTGGGACGCGCCCGGGTCACCCTGCCGGCCTGAGCGCCCGCGAAGCTGCCGGTCGATGCGCCGCGACTCGTGCCGCTCGGAGCCCAGGATGTGCAGGCCGCCTTCCGCGATCACGAAGTCGTCCGGCTTCTCATTCAGATCGTGAGCGATCGAGGGGTCGACCGGAATCAACTCATCGAGGTCGAGCCCGCGCTCCCTGGCCCAGCCCACGGTCCTGGCTTCGGTCACGCCCTTGCCCAATTTGATGTCGGTACCGCGGCCCGCCATGTTGGTCGCGATCGTCACGGTGCCCGGCTGCCCGGCCTCCATCACGATCTCGGACTCACGCTTGTGCTGCTTGGCGTTCAGCACGTTGTGCGGGACCCCCCGGCGCTTGAGCATGCGCGAGAGCGTCTCCGACACCTCCACGTTCGTGGTCCCGACCAGCACCGGCATTTCCAGCTTGTGCAGGCGTTCGATCTCGTCCATGAGCGCCACGAACTTCTCACGCTTGGTGCGGAAGATCAGGTCGTTGCGGTCGTCTCGAATAATGGGCTGGTTGGTCGGGATGACGAACACGTCGAGATCGTAGATCTGGTGGAACTCATGCTCCTCGGTCTCCGCCGTACCCGTCATGCCGGAGAGCTTGTCGTACATGCGGAAGTAGTTCTGGATGGTGATGGTGGCGAGCGTCTGCGTCTCACCCTTGATCTCCACCCCCTCCTTGGCCTCGACGGCCTGGTGAAGGCCGTCGCTCCAGCGCCTTCCCGCCATCTGCCGGCCGGTGAACTCGTCGACGATCACGATCGACCCGTCCTCACCGAGGATGTACTTCTCGTCCCGCTGGAAGAGCGTGTAGGCCTTCAGCAGCTGGTGCAGCACGTGGATCTTCTCGCTCTTGGCCGCATACTCCGCCTCGAGCTCATTCATCATCTCGCGCCTGGCGTCGACCGAGAGAGACTCGTCCTCTTCGATCCGCCCCACCTCCTCCGAAAGATCCGGCACCACGAAGGCATCTGGGTCGTTGGGCGCCAACTCGTCGAGGCCCCTGTCCGAGAGGTACACGTTGTGGCCCTTCTCGTCCATCGCGAAGTACAGCAGCTCGTCGATCTCGTGGAGCCGCTTCTCGCGCATGTAGTCGGCCTCGACCTTCAGCACCAGCTTCTGCCGGCCAGGATCTTCGGCGAACAGCTTGAGCAGGCGCTTGTTGCGGGGAGCGCCCCGCTTCGCGGCCAGCAGCTTCTCGCCCGCCTCGAACTCGTCGCCCTCCTCCAGATCCTTCTCGGCCGACGCGATCAGCTCACCCACCACGCGCATCTGCTTGCGGTAGAGGTTGGCCACCAGCGGATTGTATTGCTTGAAGGGAGTGGAGGTGTCTCGACCCACGGGACCCGAAATGATCAACGGCGTGCGTGCCTCGTCGATCATGATGGAGTCGACCTCATCGATGATGCAGTACCAATGCCTCCGCTGGACCCGCTGCTCCAGCTTGTGGACCATGTTGTCGCGGAGGTAGTCGAACCCGTACTCGTTGTTGGTGCCGTACGTGATGTCCGCGTCGTACGCCTCGTGGCGCTCGGGCGAATGCGGCTCGAACAGGTCGATGCAGCCGACGCTCATCCCGAGCCGGCTGTACACGGTGCCCATCCATTCCGCATCGCGCTGGGCGAGGTACGAGTTCACGGTGACGAGATGGGCGCCCCTGCCCGCGAGCGCGTTCAGGTAGAGTGGCATCGTGGCGACAAGGGTCTTTCCTTCCCCCGTGGCCATCTCGGCCACCTTGCCCTGATGCAGGGCGATGGCACCGATGAGCTGGACGTCATAGGGGATCATGTCCCAGACCATGTTCTGGCTGGTGACGACGATGTCCTGGCCCATCAAACGCCGGCACGTCTCCTTTACCGTGGCGTACGCCTCCGGAAGGAGGTCGTTGAGCGTGTCTTCGATGAGTTGAACGAGCTGGTCATCCAGCTCCCCGAGCCGCTGCTGAAGGGCTTCGCGGGTGGTCGGATCCTCGCTATGGCGCTTCTCCTCCTTGAGCGTCTCGATCTCCTCCTCGAGCTCGCTTATGGCCGCATTGAGCCGCTGCCGGAGCTCGTCCGTCTTTCCCTTGAGTTGCTCGTCGGTGAGAGAGGAGTACCGCTCGTACCACTCATTGATCTCATCGACCACGGGCTGGAGCTTCTTGGCCTCGCGCACGTGCGCCGAGCCGACGAGTTTTTTTAGCGCTGCTTTAAGCATCTGATGGCAGTGGTCCGACCTTCTTCATTTCTTCCGTGCACACCCGGTCCGCGGTCGCGTAACAGGTGCCCTTCTAGCCGTTACAATACAACTTCTCACGTTCGATGATCCGAAGCACTCCGGCCGGGACGAGGTGCCCGACGGGACGGCCCTCGGCGACCATGCTCCGGATCTGCGTGGAGGACACGTCGAGCGGCGTCACGGAGACCGCCGTCCATTCCAACGTGATGTCCCAGTCGGGCTCTACCGGCGCCAGATCGCCGCGGTTCATCACGGCCAACCTGGCGAGCGCCGAGATCTCTTCCGGTTCCTTCCAGTCGGCCATCTCGGCCAGTTGGTCCGCTCCCACGATGCACGTCAGATCCGTGTCGGGCCGCTCGTCGCCCAAGCGCCGCAACGTGTCGACCGTGTACGACGGCCCCTCACGCTCCAGCTCGATTTCGCTGACGTCCAGCCCCGGAGCGTCGGCGACGGCCGCCCGAACCATCTCCAACCTCAGCGCGGCGGGCGTGACGCGGGCTGTCCGCTTGTGCGGAGGAACCCGCACGGGAATCAACAGAACGCAGTCCAGGCCCAGCCCCTGCCGCACATCCTGGGCAACACGCACATGGCCGTTGTGCGGGGGATCGAATGTGCCGCCCAGCAGCCCGACGCTACCTGGCATGGCCCGCCGCCCGAACGGCGGTCAGCCCTCCCCACTCGCGGCGAGGAGCTTGGCCGGCTCGGAGGCGGGGAATTCGGCCATGAGACGCCGGCGGAACTCCTCCGCGTCGTCCTCGTAGCCGATCTTCTCAGAAATCGCCACCAGCTGATAGAGTGCCCAGGGCACCCACTTGGACTGCGGCCAATCCTCGATCATGCTCCTGTAGTACTGAATGGCGGAGTCCTGGAAATTGCGCCTCTGGTAGTATTGGCCCCTGCCGTAGTCCTTCTCAGCCAGCTTGTCGTACATCTCGCCGCGGAGGGCTTCAGCGTCGAGACCGATCAAGGTACCGGCATAGTCCCGCGCAACCTGAGCGCAGATGATCTCGGCCTGAGCCGTCGAACTCTGATCGCGCTCCACCCGGGGCGACTCGCCCGCGAGGGATTCACAGATGCCGAGGCTGGCATACGGCGCGGTGGTGTCGGCCGTATAGCGGTCCAACACCCGCTGGAACTCCGCTCGCGCGAGGATGAAGTCCTTCTTCTCGAAGAGCACGCGGCCCAGGTTCAACCGGGCCTCCGCGCCTCGCGCGAAGCCCGCCGTGCGGAGAACCGCCTCGAAGGCCCGCTCGGCCTTGCCCCAGTCCTCCTCGGCCATGGCGAGGAGCCCGAGCTCGTAGACGTCTTCGGCAACCATACCCGTGAACGCGCTTCCGCCGCCGCACCCCCACAGAACCAGGAGTGCGGCCGCGCCGGTGAAGAGTCGAATGATGGGGTGAGTCCGCATGCGTTTCGTGTATCGTCTCGGTTCTCTACGTTGCGCCCAAGCAGCGCTAACGGTCGCCACAATGTGCGGGCCGCGCAACGGCTTTCCGTGCCGTCGCCAGGGTGCCTTTCTCAGGCGTAGAACCGGCCTATGGCCGACACCACCCGGAGCAGCCGCTCGGTACCCAATTCCGGGTACACCGGCAGGCTCAGCACCTCTTCGCAGAGCGTCTCGGAGACCGGGAACTGGCCCCGCCTTCCCCCGAGCGCCGCGAAGCACTCCTGCACATGGAGCGGCACCGGGTAGTAAACGCCCGTGCCGATTCCCTGCCCGGACAAGTACTCGCGCAGCGCGTCCCGTCTACGGACCCGAATGGTGTACTGGTTGTACACGTGGACGTTCCCCGGATAGACGGGCGGCGAGATCACTTCGGGAATGTCGGCCAACGCTTCGCCGTAATGGGTGGCGAGCAGCCGTCGTGCGTCCGTCCAGTCCGTCAGGTGCGGAAGCTTGGCGGCCAGGACGGCGGCCTGGAGCGCATCGAGCCGGCTGTTCGTGCCGACCATCTCGTGGTGGTACATCTTGTGACCGCCGTGCACGCGGAGCTTCCGGAGCCTGTCGGCGAAGTCCGGATCGGCCGAGGTGACCGCCCCGCCGTCTCCGAACCCTCCCAGGTTCTTGCTGGGGAAGAAGCTGAGTGCGGTGGCGACGCCTCGAGGCGCGCCCTCCTGCGCCGCTCCGATGGACTGGGCCGCATCCTCGATCAGGCTGGCGCCCCGAGCCTCCGCCAACGCCACCAACTCGTCCATCACGGCCATCTGCCCGAACAGGTGCACGGCGATGACCGCGCGCGTCCGCTCCGTCCAGACCTCCGCCACCGTCCGGGCCGTGAGGTTGAAGTGCTCGGACTCCACGTCGCAGAAGACCGGCTTCAGCCCGGCGTTCCAGACCGCGCCGGCCGTGGCGAAAAACGTGAACGCCGGCACGATCACCTCGTCGCCGGGCTCCAGGTCGAGCGCCTTGAGGGACAGCAGCAGGGCGTCCGTGCCGCTGGCGCAGCCCACGACCTCCCTGCCGTCGTCGAGATACGCCGCCAGCGCCTGCTCGAAGGCCTCGACCTCCGGTCCGAGGATGAAGCGCTGCGAGTCCACCACGCGTCGAATTGCAGCGTCCACTTCGTCGCGGATGGTGTCGTACTGCTCGCCGAGATCGAGCAGCGGGATGTGGGCCGTCACAGCGTCAGCATCCACCCCCGCTTATGATGCCGCGCATGGGGGAGCTGAAGCGCAACTCATCGAAGCGCCACTGCGCGCGTTCCACCAGCGCATCCGAACCCGTCTGATCCACGTCTCTTACACGTTGGAAGGAGAACATGGCCTCATCACAGCGTCCGAGACGGGCGAGGATGCCGCCCAGGTGGAGATAGGCGAGCGCCAGCAGGTTCCGGGGCTCGCCGAGCGTGATCATGCGATCGATGAGCTCGAACGCCGCCTCGTCCTCATCCTGCTCGATCATGTCCTGCGCGAGACGGTACGAACAACTGCCGATCCTCCAATGGACCTCACCGCGCTGCCAGCGCCGAATCATGCGGCGATACTGTTCGTAGAGCACGAGCGAATTGCGGCAATCACCCACCTCGTCGTAGGCGGACGCGGCCTCGAACACGATGTCCGGGGTCGTATCCTCGCCCATGGCGGCGAGCGCCTTCTGGTAATACGGAAGGGCCACAC
Source organism: Gemmatimonadota bacterium (assembly GCA_022561145.1). Taxonomy (GTDB): domain Bacteria; phylum Gemmatimonadota; class Gemmatimonadetes; order Longimicrobiales; family Gaopeijiaceae; genus JACZXQ01. The sequence continues at coordinate 6,262 of JADFRS010000035.1, read as the reverse complement.
CGTACTCGCCGTTGCGGAAGTGATGGCGGGCCAGAGGCAGCGACAGCTCGGCAACGCTGATGCCCGGCCGGAAGTCATGGGCCGTGCCGATCGCGGAGGCTACGCTGAAGAGGTCGTTGCGGGCCGCCGCCGCCCTCGCCAGCCACACCATGTCCGCCACGGCCTGGTCGGCATAGGTGGAATCCGCAGCCACCGTCCGGCGATAGAAATCCGCGGCCTCGTCCACCCGGCCCATCTCGGCGTAGGTATGTGCCACGCGCGCCAGCGTCATCGCATCGTCGGAGCCCATTTGAGCGGCGAGGCTGTACTCGGCGAGCGCCTCCTCCAACTCACCTCGGGCGGCCGCCTCATCCCCCCGGCTGATCGACGAAGCTTCCTCGCCGGCTGGGCCGCAAGCGGCGCCCGCGATCACGAGGGCCATGAGTGTGATCCGCACGACTGCGATCCGGGCGTTGTCCTGAGCTGTAGAGCGTAGCAACGGTAGCATAGTCTGCTTCTACACCGTCATCCCTTGGAGATCCTGAACGTGGGTAGCAAGACGCGGACCAGCGCGTCAGTCGCCCTCGCCGTCGGAAGGAGGCAGGTCCAAGCCGGCCAGGTAGGCGCGCACGCGGGAATCGTCGGGGCGCTCCTCCGCGCACCGCTCCCAAGCGCGCCGCGCACCCTCGAGGTCACCCTGCTTCTGAAGGACTACGCCCAAACGCATACGGGCACCGGTGAACTCCGGCCGTTCCTCCAGGATGATCTCGAGCTCCCTGCGAGCGTCGTCGATCCGCCCGACTTCGAGGTAGGCTTCGGCGAGCTTGGTCCGGATATCCGCAAAGCGGGCTCGAACCGCCAGGGCCTTCTCATACTCGATGGCGGCCTCGGCCGGCCGGTCGGAGGCCAGATAGATGTCTCCGGTCCTGGCGTGTGAAATCGCCAGCCTGTTGCCACCGTCCGAGGGGAAGACCGCGTTGTCCCTCGTATCGAGCTCACTGGCGCGCTGGAACGAGACCTGCGCCTCATCGAAGCGCCCCAGCTCGTTCAGCACGATCGCCTTGTTCAGGTGGGCCTCGGCGTAATCCTCGTTGATCCCCAGCGCCTTGTCGAACTGTCTGAGAGCCTCCTCGGGATTTCCCATCATCGCCTGGCACAGCCCGACCCTGTTGCGAATATCCGCGAAGTTGGGGTACTTCTTGATCACGGCGGAGAAGTTCTCGAGCGCAATCTCGAAGTCGTCGCGTTCCCAGGCCGCGATACCGTTCTGGATAATCTGGTCCAGCGAGAAGCTCCGAGCCTTGGATCCAGGCCCTTGTGAGGGACGTTTGTAAACGGGTTTCTTGGGCCTCGGGGTCATCGAGCCTCCGGCGGAGCTTCACGTCAGGATCGGGGACACAGACGCTAGCCAACGCACCGGGGTTCTCGCAACCCGCACGAGATATCGATCTATGAATACGAAGGATACGAGGAAGGGTCCGACCCTGAGCACGGGGATTCGTATCGGGATCGATCTCGGGGGGACCAAGATCGAAGCCGTGGCGCTGGATGCGGGAGGCAACGAGCGCTCCAAGCTCCGAGTCACGACGCCGCGGGACTACCGGGGCACCGTCAGGGCGATCGTAGGTCTGGTAGAGGCCACGGAAGAAGCCTGCGGGTCGGCAGCAGAACCGATCGGGGTAGGCATCCCTGGAACGATCTCCCCGACCACCGGCCTGGTGAAGAACGCCAACTCGACCTGGCTCATCGGCCATCCGTTCGACCGCGATCTGGCGGAAGCGCTGGGTAGGCCCGTGCGCATGATGAACGACGCCAATTGCTTCGCGCTGTCCGAAGCGACCGACGGGGCGGGTGCCGGTGCCGGAGTGGTCTTCGGCGTGATCCTGGGCACCGGGGTAGGCGGGGGACTGGTGATCGACGGCACCGTGGTGGAAGGTGCCCAGGGGATCGGGGGGGAGTGGGGGCACAACCCCCTACCCTGGCCCGAGGACGATGAACGGCCCGGTCCGGAGTGCTACTGCGGGCAGCGCGGCTGCATCGAGACGTTCCTGTCGGGGCCCGGCATGGTGAGGGACCACGCGGCGGTCACGGGCGAAGAGCTGACGACCCATGAGATCGCCGAGCGGTGCGCGGCGTGGGACGAGGCCGCCGTGGCCACGATGGCGCGCTACGTCGGGCGCCTCGCCCGGGGCCTCGCGACCGTGATCCACGTGGTGGACCCGGACGTGGTGGTGCTGGGCGGGGGCATGTCCAACCTGCCCGGGCTGGCGGAGGGTGTGTCGGCCGCTCTACGGGCGTGGGTCTTTTCGGACGAGGTGGCTACCAGGGTGGCCAGCAACGTCCACGGTGACTCGGGTGGGGTGCGGGGGGCGGCGTGGTTGGGGGGTGGGTAGGAGCAGCGGCTTGGGCCCATCTGGGCATTCATCGCTCCTCTCTTGGAGGCTAGGGTTGTCCAAACCTACCGGTGGCCAGACGGGACAGGCCGCACCGCTCAGTGTAGATTGGGAGGACTCAGGATGAGGCTGTCGATGAAATACAGAGTTCTCATAGAGCAGGACGAGGACGGTGTTTTCGTGGCTCAGGTGCCGGCGCTGCCGGGCTGCGTTACGCAGGGCACCACGCGTCCCGAAGCTCTCGCGAATGCCCGCGAGGCGATTGCGGCCTACCTGGAGAGCCTCGAGAAGCGCGACGAACCCATCCCGCCCCCGATCGTAGAGGAAATCATCGAGGTATAGGTGACCCGCCTCCCGGTCGTCTCGGGGCGCGCCCGCCAATACGTATGTTTCGTTTGCAATCATACGTACGAATAACCCTGTGCCCCGCAGAGGCCGCGGCAGCGGCGATCCATGCTCGACGGCGAACCATCCTAGACGGCAACTATCCTCCAATCCGTCCCATCCAGCTATTGACGGATTCTGAGCCGCGCGATGATGGAGGTCCGGGATCGGCTGCGCGCGAGTCGCTGAGGCACCGCCACCGCCCGTCTCCCGTCCCACCCCGGCCGCTGGCTCTTCGCGAAGCCTAGAACCCCGCCGAAGTACGCCCAGGGCCCACTCAAAAGCTCGGAAAACCGGCCCTTATATTAGATGATCGCAGGGTCGGTCGCGCCCCACAGTGATGACGACGGGAGGAAGATCCACACATGATCCAGTTCGCGAACACCAGGCATGCGAGTCCCTCCACCACCCACACGAAATCCTCCGAAGGCACCGAACGGCTCGGCGAAGAGATGGAGCACCCGAGCGATGAGGTGGAGCGCCTGGGAGACGAGATCGCCCGGCTCGCGGCTCACATACATGCGGCCACCTACCGGCTGCTCGCCTTGATCCGTGAGTTCGACCGGCGCGAGGGGTGGGCCGCGGGCTTCCGGTCCTGCGCCCACTGGCTCAGTTGGCGCACCGGTATCGCCCCGGGGGCGTCGCGCGAGAAGGTGCGTGTGGCGAGAGCACTGGCTGAGCTGCCTCTGATCTCCGGGGCGATGGAGCGAGGTGCGCTCTCGTTCTCGAAGGCCCGTGCGCTCACCCGGGTGGCCACGGCAGCGAACGAGGAGGCGCTGCTGGAACTCTCCGAGCACGGAACGGCCGCTCACATCGAGAAGATCGTTCGGGCGTGGAGGAGAGTGGACCGCCAGGAGGACCGGGAAGAGGAGCGGGAGCGCCACGAGAGCCGATACGTCGACCTCCACGTCGACGAGGACGGAATGTACGTGCTGCGTGGCCGGCTGGATCCAGAGGTGGGCGAGCTACTGGCAAAGGCCCTCGCAGCGGCGGGGGACGCGCTCTACCGAAAGTCGGAAGATGGCGCGGATGCCGCTGCGGCCCCGACGGCCGAACATCGCCGCGCCGACGCACTTGGCCTCATCGCAGAGCGTGCGCTCTCGGTGAAGAGCGATGAGGAAGGACACCCGGTGGGTCGGGCCGAACGCTATCAGGTGGTGCTCCATGTGCAGGCAAACACCGGGGCGTCGGGGCAGCAAGCGGCCGCATCGGGCCCACCATCCGCCGCCACGGGCTCCCAACCCGGCCAATCCGTCCTCGAGAGCAGCGGAATAAACGTTCCCGCGGGAACGTCTCGACGGTTGTCGTGCGATGCGAGTTTGGTCGTGATGACGCACGATGAAGACGGTTCCGTGCTCGATGTGGGCAGAAAGCGCCGCACCGTACCGCCGCCTGTACGCCGCGCACTGGATTACCGCGACGGTGGATGCCGCTTCCCTGGCTGCGGACTCCAGTACACGGACGCACACCACATCCTACATTGGGCGGAGGGAGGCGACACCAAGCTCGACAATCTGGTGCTGCTGTGCCGCTTCCATCACCGAGCCGTGCACGAAGAGGGGTTCAGGGTGGAGTTGGACGGCCGCGGCCAGCCGCGGTTCCGGCGGCCCAACGGGACGCCGCTTCCGGCGGTGCCTCCAGCGCCCAACCTGGGACCAAGCCCCGTCGCGGATCTCGAGCGTGAGCATCGAAGCCTGGGAGTCGCCCCCGGGGCCCACACCACCACGCCCCTCTGGCTCGGGGAGCCGCTCGACCTCGGACTGGCGATCGATCTGCTGCGGGCGTAGCGATCGGCGCGGTGGCCGGGCGCGCGTTTCCGCGGAAACGTCTGGACGGCTCCAATTGACAGTGACTCACCCCGGTAGTATCATATGTTTATCATGAGTGATACTATAGCCCCTTCCCCAAGACAGAAACCTGCGTCGGGCCGGTTCATCCTCCGAATCGACCCCGTGCTGCACGCGAGGTTGCGGGAGGAGGCGCGAACGGCGGAGACCTCCCTGAACGAACTCTGCGCACGGAAACTCGCCTTGCCGGGTTCCGCTCCCTCCGGACCCACGGCGGCCGCCGTCACTCGGGCGGTGGCAGTGGTAGCTGACGCCCTGGTCGGTGTGGTGGCCTTCGGATCCTGGGCCCGCCAGGAGATGCGGGAGAAATCCGACGTGGACGTGCTCCTCGTCGTCGAAGACGGGCAGCCGATCCACCGCCAGATGTACCGGTGCTGGGACGAGTCGCCGGTTTCCTGGAACGGCCACCCGGTGGAGCCCCACTTCGTGCACCTTCCCCCGCCGGGCCGTCGCATGAGCGGACTCTGGGCTGAGGTAGCCGTGGACGGCGTCGTGCTCTTCGACCGAGACCTGAGAGTCTCGAGAAGGCTCGTGGAATTTCGGCGCGAGATCGCGTCCGGTCGTGTTTCCCTCCGTCGCGTTCACGGGCAACCCTACTGGGTAGGAGTAGCCTGAATTGCACAACGCCGACCTTGCGGCGGACTACATCCGTCGAGCTCGCATCCGACTGAAAGCGCTGGACGTGCTCTTCGATGGCGAGAGTTGGGCCGACGTGGTCCGGGAGTCCCAGGAGATCGTGGAGTTGGCGCTGAAGGCACTCCTCAGAGAATACGGGATCGATGCACCCCGCGTTCATGACGTGTCGGAGATCATGCTCGCCGAGCGCGACCGACTTCCCAAAGCGGTGGAGGAGCACCTGGCCACCCTCACCGAGATATCCCACGACCTTCGGCGGGACCGGGAGCTCGCGTTCTACGGCGCCGAAGACCTCACTCCGTCAGGATTCTACTCCCTGGACGATGCCGAGAAAGCCAGGTCCGGAGCCCGCCTGACCGTGAAGCTGGTGGAGCCCCACGTCCCATCTGGGTAGCGGAGCGGCCAGTCTGTTGCTATGCTATCAACAGCATATGCAGTATAAGGAATGGTCGTTGGTGATGTGAAAGAGGAGCGACGGCGATGGATCTGGCAGAGCTACGGGGATCCTTGGAGTTGACGCAGGAAGAGTTGGCCGCACGCCTCTCGATCTCCCAATCGAACGTTTCCCGACTCGAACGGCGTCGTGATATGCTCGTCAGCACGCTGCGCGACGTGATCGCGGCGTTCGGCGGTGAACTGCGTCTTTCAGCCGTGTTTTCCGACGAGACGGTGGAGCTCGTCCAGTTCGAGGATACGACTGCGATGGTGAACCACCGTGATCCAGCCAGTCCAGCCATTGCAAAGATCCGGGAGCAAGTGGCCGACGTCATGCGTCGCAGGGGAGTGGTGCGCGCCGGTGTCTTTGGATCGGTGGCACGCGGCGAGGCCGACAAGGCAAGCGACGTCGATTTCCTCGTGGAATTCGAGAAGGGTCGAAGCCTCCTGGATCTTTCCGGATTGCGTCTCGACTTGTGCGAGGCGTTGGAGCGTGATGTGGACGTGGCTACGCCGGGATCGCTCCACCCGAGGCTCCGCGACGCCATCCTCGCGGAGCTGGTCACCATCCTGTGAAACGGAGGGCCG
>JADFRS010000195.1 GCA_022561145.1 Gemmatimonadota bacterium | reverse complement strand
TAACGTGGATAAGGGGACCTGAGCATGATGCGTACCGCTAACCCGGTCTTGAGTGCAAAAACCTTTTCCCGCATCCAGCAGGTTGCGCAGGGAGAGGCGATGACCATCCAGGGCACCGTCAATAAAACGGCCGTGCTCCTTGCGATCTTGGTCGTCACGAGCTCATGGGTGTGGGGCCGGGTGCAGGCGGGCGGGCTACCGTACGGCCTTATGGTGGTTGGGGGGTTGGGGGGTTGGGGGGGGCGCCTGTCCTTCGGTTGGCGCAGGCGGGGGCGATGCAGCCGAAAGCAGTGACATGAACAGTACACCTACCTGCTTGACTCCAGGTTCTCCTCCTGTATATTAGTGTCATACAAGGGTTACTTGTATTGTAAGCCAATACATAGAGTACCTCTATGACACGGTCAATTTCTCCGACTCTGGCACCTGTCTTGGGGCTCCTGGAATTGAATCGGCCGGTCATTATCAGCAGGAAGGAGATGGAGATCCTTGTCTGCGAGGCTGGGGTGAACTGGCCGGTAAACGTGGTAATCCAGCGGCTCTCGAAGCTTGGCTGGCTAAAGGAGACGGAGGCCCGGGGTGTTTGGGAGTTCGTACCTGCGGAACGAGCCGGCTCATTCTCCTCAGGTGACCCACTGTTGTCGCTGAGAGCGACGCTCACGGCCCACCCAAACGTGCCCGTAGCCGTAGCTCTGGGCTCCGCCATGTGGTATCTGGATATCGCGGATCGACGTCCGGACGTGACCGAGGTTGCCTTGCCTCCCAGGAGTCACGTTCCAGCAGCGATAAGGCGGAGTTACCGAGTCGTCCGTCACGAGACCCGCCTACCCCCGGTTCAGGTGCGCGGGATTCCGGTTCATTCCCCGGCGAGTGTGCTCGTTCATCTTGCGACCCGACCAACGGATGTCCGAAGCTGGGCAGCGGTGTTCGACGGGCTGCCGGAGCTCGTAGGTGCTGCCGAAGAGATGGACATCCTTACTGAGATCGAGGGGCGCACACACGCTACTCACGCGCGCTTCGCCTACCTGGTAGAGGGAATCGCACCAAAGCTCGTGGAGCGCCTGCGAGTCCAGCCACGGGGAAAGGTTTGGTTCGGCCCCAGGGGTCCCCTGCGGAGGCACGATTCCCGATGGAACATAGCGGATACAATCCTTCCTTTCCCCCCTTCTGAGCTGGGATCACAAAGGTGATCGGGGATAATCATTCGCTCACGCCGGGATATGTGGCTCGACATGTGCCCCGAGACTCGCCGGCCGGACCGGACGTCGCTGTCCTGGACATTGCTCAGGATTTCCTCTTAGCGCATCTGCAAGAATGTGGCGTTTTTGAGCAACTAGCGGTGTTCAAAGGGGGTACCGCCCTCCGTAAGCTATTCGCCGGTGCTCGAGGGAGGTTCTCCACGGACCTTGATTTCGCTGCGGCGGAGGTGGATGCCGATCGCCAAACCCTCGCCCAGCTGGTCGCGCGTGAGTCCGATGTCACGTTAGGGCCGTTTCGGTTCCGACCCTCAGAATCGCGCGGACGGTGGCGCATTAGCGTCTCCAGTTCTCTGGGGGATCCTGCGATCTCGATCAAAGTCGATGTTGGACCGCCGTGTTGGTTGGAGCCGGAACTCCGTCCGTTCGTTCCCGTCTCCACGCACGAGCGGTATGGGTTCAGGCTGCCTTCAATCCCCACCATGCGGCTCGAGGAGATCCTCGGGGAAAAGATCGCACGACTTACGCGCACGTCGACGGCGAGGGATGCGTCTGACCTGGTTTGGGCGGCGACCACCTCGCCTCACTCCGGGTTTGGCCGTGATCTCGTGCGCCGTTTGGCGGTGCTCAAAGTGTGGGTGGACATCCATGGACTCCGGCCCGGTTGGAGTCCGGCGCTAGGCCCAGTGCGGTTCGAGCCTGACGCCTGGTTGTCCAGTCGGGAATCATGGGACGATGAACAGATTGGCCTACTTGCCCACCGTCCACCCTCATTAGGCCAACTCGGAAGTGATCTGCAGAGCCGTTACTCATGGCTACGCGACCTGTCGGAGGAGGAAGTTCGATGGGCAGCAGCCGACATGAACGACCGTGGTGACGTGATTGAAGGGATTCAGAACTTGGATGGCGGTGCACTGGCTGAGGCCTCCCTTTGGTAGCGTGATCCCCACGCCGTCAGTTCGGCATTCCAAACAGAGGACAGCCAGGTCCGGACCTCGCGGAGCGACATTGACCCTCGTGATCTTGTACAGTAATGTTGTACAACTTAAAGGAAGTTGTTCATGTCAGAACAAGTCAGCTACAGCTACGCACGCCAGAACCTCGCGAAGATCCTCAGTGAGGCCGAAGAGCGCCAGGAGCCCATCATCATCCGGAGGCGGGGTCATGAGGACATGGCGCTGATTCCTGCGGACGAACTCCGCAGTCTTGAAGAATCCGCGCACCTGCTCCGCTCTCCCAAGAACGCGCGACGCATACTTCAGGCCCTCCAGCGGGCCCTCGAGAATGCCGGTGTCGCGGAGACCCCCGAGTCCTTGAGATCGCAGCTTGGCCTCGAGTAGGCACGCCCCTTCGACCCGGGCGGCCTACTTCCAAGACGAGTTCAGGGAGGATCTGCGCTACTGGATCGACACCAAACGGCGCGTCGCACTCAAGGTCATGGACTTGGTGGAAGCAGTCACCCGAGATCCCTTCAAGGGAATCGGAAAGCCCGAGCCGATCAGGCATCTCGGAGCGAACGTGTGGTCGCGCCGGATCACTCAGGAGCACCGACTCGTGTACTTGGTGCGCAACGATCGGATCGACTTCCTTCAGTGCCGATACAACTATGAGGAACGGCGGCTCTCACGGAGTCGAGGGTATCGGGTAGCGGACGATGAACGGAGGTGATCGGTAGCGATTGACTCACCGGATCAGCAACTCCACCTCCGCCTCCAGCGCCGTGAGAACACGCACCATCTGATCCAGCGTCTTGCCATAGTTCGTCGGATCCACCAGGCGATAGATTTGCGCCGGCGAGGTCTCGAGGCGACGACTCAACGCGCGGATCCCGATCGGGCTACTCTCCAGCCGCGACTTCGCCTCACACGAGAGCTCGTAGAGCATCTCGTCCACGAGGTACGACGGATCACGATTGTACCGGAGGATGTGATCGGAAAGCACGACCCCTTCGGAGCCGGAAGCCAGGAAGTAGACGAATCCCGTGAAGCCCAGCTCAGGATCGAGTTCGACTCGAGCGACCGGGTCCTCGCGAGTGGGCGCGGGACAGCACTGCGAATAGGGGTACTCCGTTCGCGTCGCGCCCTCGATCTCGACCTCGAAGGCCTGCTTGTGGGCGTTGCTGACGACCGCTGAGAAGACCTTCACAAGCGGTGATCTCCGATCCATCGGATAAACACATAGCCTCCTCGGCGAATCCGGGGACTCAAGGGATCGCCACAATAAACGTTATCATCACTGATAACGTTTTGCAAGCAGATCGACGCATGGATCATGGTCGCCTCCTTGCGAGGGCGCGCCCATGGCCAGGCGGGCCGGTCACCGTGCCGGGATCTCGAGTAGGGCCGAGAGCCGGGTGCGCGGCTGATCACCCCACCCCCTTGACAGGTTTCGAAACCCACAACGCCCGAAGTCCGAGACCACGCCGCAATCCCCCCATGGCGATGCCGTAACGGCGACGCATCATCCGCGCTCACTGCCCGCACTCTTTTCGATCCTCCGAAGCCCCCCACGTGCCCCCTGAAGCCAGCCAGAGCCTCCGAAAACCCACCGTTATATTTCGGGGTCTTTTCGGTGCGCCACCGCCCGTCACGCCCAGACCGTGACCACCGACCGATCCACCGCAACACGAAGGCCCGCGCATGATCCAGTTCGCCACCCCCGCAAGCCCAGAGAGCGAGACCGAGAGCGACACGCGCACCAACAAGAACCGCCTCGCCGACACCGAGCGACTCGGCGACGAGATCGCACGGCTGGCCGCCCACCTCCACGCAGCTACCTACCGGCTGCTGGTCCTGATCCGTGAGTTCGACGAGCGCCAAGGATGGGGCGACGGCTTTCGTTCGTGTGCCGACTGGTTGAGCTGGCGCACCGGCATCGCCCCGGGTGCGGCGCGAGAGAAGGTCCGCGTTGCCCGAGCCCTGGCGGACCTGCCCCTGATGTCCGCGGGGATGGAGCGCGGTGAGCTCTCATTCTCCAAGGCGCGGGCGATGAGCCGCGTGGCCACCGCCGAGAACGAGGCCGAGCTAGTGGAGGTCGCCGGCCACGCAACCGCCGCACACATGGAGAGGATCGTGAGGGCCTGGAGGCGCGTCGACCGCCTGGAAGACGCCCAAGCCGACGCCGAGCGGCAAACGAATCGCTACCTGAGAATCCATCAGGACGAGGACGGGATGTTCGTGGTGAGGGCGAGGCTGGAGCCAGAAGTCGGCGCGCTCCTGGAGAAGGCCCTGGAGTGGGCGGAAGATCAGCTCTATCGTGAATCCGACGGACAGACTCAGACTCAGAGGAAGGTCCCGGCGGAGACCAGCTTCGGCCAGCGTCGGGCCGACGCCATGGGCCTCCTGGCCGAGCAGGCGCTCGCCGCCTCCGAATCGGGAGAGGAGCGGCCGGTTCGACGGGCCGACCGGTTCCAGGTGGTTCTACATGTGGGAGTGTGCGACACCAAGACCACCGCCAACCACACCCCCGCGACCGCCGAGGAAGGCGGTTTCCACGTTTCCGCGGAAACGTCCAAGAGGCTGGCGTGCGATGCCGGGCTGGTAGTAATGAGCCACGACGACCGCGGAAACGTGCTGGATGTAGGGCGAAAACGGCGGACGGTCCCTCCAGCGCTACGCAGAGCCCTGGAATCACGCGATCGACGCTGCCGGTTCCCGGGCTGTGAAGTGCGCCACACCGACGCCCATCACATCACGCACTGGGCCGAAGGAGGAGACACGAAGTTGGATAACCTGGTCTTGCTTTGCCGCAGGCATCATAGGGCGGTGCATGAGGGTGGTTGGACCGTCCGGCTGCTGCCAGACGGGCAGACCGCGTTTCATGGGACGGACGGGAGGGTCTTGCCGCGTGTTCCGGCTGCTTCGGAGGTGCCGGTGGAGGCTGTTGCGGCGCTGGAGAGGGGCAATCGGGTGCGGGGGATCGAGCCTGGGGCGTGGACGCCGACTCCGGATTGGCTGGGTGAGCGGCTGGATCTCGGGTTGGCGATCGAGATGTTGCGGAGGGGGCCACGAGTCGACTTGCCGCGAGAGGTCAGCCTCCCGCCAGACTCCTCACATGCAGGATCTCGCGGACATTGATCGTACGGAGATCTTCAGACCGGAGGGTGATCACGGCCACGGTCCCGCCTGCGCCTGTGATGAACTCCACCTCGAAGGCGCTCTCCGAGTGACAGTGCACAATCACACCGACGTCTCCTGTCTCAAGCTCGTGATCCGGAAGATCACGCGTGAGGACGACGCTTTCGAGTTCGTTCATGGTGCTATTCCTCGGATCGAGCCACATCGGGCGTCCGTCGGCGACTATTACTTCGCCCGCCGTAATGTATTTCATACCCCACGAGGACGCCTCGGTGGAGACACCCGAAAGACGACCCTCGTTGTCACCTGATACGTTACAGGTTACACTCCAGCATGCCGATGCATGACCCGCCCCACCCCGGCGTACATGTTCGGGCGAATTGCCTGACGCCGCTCGGTCTATCTGTGACCGAAGGCGCCAGGGCCCTGGGAGTCGCCCGAAAGACGCTCTCAGAGATCGTGAACGGCCGGGCAGGAATCTCCCCTGAGATGGCGATCCGCCTCGAGAAAGCCTTCGGGGGATCCGCACGCCATTGGCTGCAGCTCCAGATGAACTACGATCTGTGGCAGGCGGAGCAGGCGGCAGAGGACCTGCATATCCCTCGGCTCCGGCCGGTGTAACAGTCCGCCTCTACAGGACGTTCTCTCTCACAAGTAGCGCTCTTCCCTCCGAGGCGAGGTGGTTGGAGTACAGAGTCTAGCTCTCTGCCACCTACGTAATCTCGACTGCCCACCTACGTCATTCGGCGTATGACCGATGCATCACTGAGCGCCCAGATTCCACCTAGGCATTCAAGCGTAGGAGGAGATCATGAAGGGTACGCCGACCAACACCGCGGGGACGCCCCTTCTCAACAGAAAGAGACGCCCGATGGACCAATTCGGCCCGCGAGTGGGCCGAGCCGTCCGGTCGGTTGTTGCGGTACTCGCCGCCTTCATGCTGGCTGCCTGCGGAGGCGGCGACGCCAACCCGACGACCCCCCTGCCTCCCGCACCTGCGACGCTGGTGGTTACTACGTCGGCGTTACCGAATGGTGATCTGGGCGTCGCCTACTCCGAGACGCTCACAGCTAGCGGCGGAGACGGCAACTATACGTGGTCGCTCACGGTCGGGGCCCTACCGACTGGGTTGAGCCTGAGCACCTCGACAGGCGAGATCTCGGGCACACCGATGGGTTCGAGCAGCACGTTCACGATACGGGTCGGGAGCGGTGATGGTCAGACGGCCACACGGCAGCTGACGATCACGATCAACGTGCCGACGGTCCTTCAGCCCAGCGAGCTTTGCAGCGATAACCTCGTCTCCGACATCCCGACGTTCGAGGATGTTAACCTGGAGGCGGCGGTTCGGATTGCCCTCGGTGTCGGTACGCAGGCCGATCTCACCTGCGGCCTGATATCAGGGCTGACAGATCTAGGCGCCAACTCCCGTGGCATCGTGAGCCTGGTGGGGATCCAGAATCTCACCAGCCTGAGGGTGCTCCAACTCGATCACAACTCGATCAGCGACATTAGTTCGCTGAGCGGGCTCACGAGGCTGGTGAGCCTCCTCCTCTTCCACAACTCAATCACCGATATCAGCGCGGTGAGCGGGCTCACGAGCCTGGTGACCCTCTCCCTCAGCTTCAACTCGATCACCGATATCAGCGCGGTGAGCGGGCTCACGAGCCTGCGGTTCCTCATCCTTGGTACCAACTCGATCACCGATATCAGCGCTGTGCGCGGGCTCACCAGCCTGAGGGTGCTCCAACTCGAAGCCAACTCGATCAGCGACGTTAGTTCGCTGAGCGGGCTCACGAGCCTGGTGAGCCTCCTCCTCTTCAACAACT
>JADFRS010000034.1:15000-29938 GCA_022561145.1 Gemmatimonadota bacterium | reverse complement strand
GCAACGATCTGTTCCTCCGTGAACCGACTCTTTCTCATGAACTCCTCCCGCTCGAAGGAGTCCCATAATATTTGGATCAGGTTCCGGGGGTCAGCTCACCTGGCGTCGCTTACCGGGCAATCGGATCGGGAGAGCTCGAATTCCAGCAAGAGGGTGTGGGACGACTTGCAGATGCGAGCGACGTCCCTGCACACACGTTCGGGGCTGTGGGCCTTGGTTCGGATCGACGGGTGCCAGATGTAATCCGCCGTGCTGCACAGGGTCATGAGAGGCCTGAGCGTCTCTTGTACCCGGTAGTAGACCTCCACGGCGTCCATGGGCTCCTTGCCGGCGGGCCGATCGGGGCGAATCCCGTCCGCGGCGCTCACGTGGCACCCCCGCCTTAGGGGTCACGCGCCGGAGCACAACCGTGCCTTCGTCTACGGCCTCCCCGAGAAACCACGCAACGTTAGGCTGCATCTCCCGGAGGATGACGACGGGCTCTCCCGGATCTGGGTGATCGCACTCCGAAGGGAAGCCGTCGGGGACCTCAATGGTGTTTCCGACCTCGAGATCCCGTAAGAACGTCTCGTTCTGGGGTTCGATCGACTCTACGATGTAGCGGACGGGTTCTGACATGGATTGCCTCCTGCCTTGACCCGAGGCGGCGCTGCAGGGCAACTTTGAGGTGCGCGGCCTTCGGGTCGTGCGATTGTGAGGCGTCGGGATTCTCATTCGCGTGGGATCCGGCGCCTTGCTTTTGCACCCTGCGTGATACATCGTAGTTGACACCACCAGGACTGTCAACACGGATGTATCATGGATTTTAAGAGAGCGACTGATCGCCTCATGCCTGCCGTCACCCTGTCAGATCTCTCCGCCGAATTGGGTATGTCGGATGCAACCGTTCGCCAGGCGAGGCTTGACCCCGATAGCCGATCGTACAGAAATCCGCCCGCCGGCTGGCAGCGGGCTGTAGCGAAACTCGCACGCAAGCGTGGTGGGGAGCTCGTGAAGCTGGCCGAGGAACTGGAAGGGGCTTAGGAGGGACGAGATGGCAAGAGTGCTTCCCAGCCAAGCGGTCGGTTTCATTGTTGCCGCGTTCCCGTGGGTCGAGGTTCCGGATCAGCAGAAGAAGACTGTGGTGGGCATCGTCCAGAAAGCCCAGGTTGCCGCATTGGTTGATTTGGTTGATGAGATACCGGGGGAACTCCTGGTCCTGGAGGATAGCGACTACGTGGGCTTCCGAGTTGTACTGAGCGAACTTCGGTCAATGCTGGTGGAATGGGAGCGGTATAATCGCCTAGGGGGAGCGCCGGGCTTGCGTGGGGGAGACCTGTATGACGGTTACAACCCTGTGGCATACCTGTATCACCTCTTGCGAAAGTGTCCAGATGAGGTAGCGGCCGCGGATGAGCACGGACTAGAGTTTGTACTGGAGCCGGACCTACGAAGGGGGATTCTTGTCGACCTCGGGGCGATCCAACGGAGCCTATCCAATTCGGAGTGGAAGGCCGCCACTGTTCTGGCTGGGAGCGTGATCGAAGCCTTGCTTCTGGACACTCTCCTCTCGTTAGACGGCCAGCACAAGGACGTGGCGAAGAGGGCAGCGGACGACATTGGGAAGCCGGCGCCAGCAGATTACAACGACTGGGGACTGGCTCAATATATCGCCGGTGCGAAGGCAGTTGATCTAATTACCGCCACGACAGCCGCATCCTGTAAACTCGCCAAGGACTTCAGACATCTCATTCACCCGGGAAGGGAATTGCGACTTGCCACTCCGTGCAACCGGGGGACAGCGTACATCGCTGTGGGCGCGCTCGAACGAGTCATGAGCGATCTGTCCCAGCAGCCGGCGGGCGAATGATTGAGGTCCCGACGTGCCTAGTCCTTGGAGCGGGTGCATCGGCTCCTTACGGATTCCCTGTGGGGGACCGGCTCAAGGAGAGGATCATCAGCACGGTCGCCAGGGCGAATGACAAACACTCAAGCGCGCTGAAGCAGGCGGGTTTCGACCCGGGCATTCTTAAGGAGTTCGTCGATGCCTTCCGCGAATCTGGGCAGGAGTCCATAGACGCCTTTCTCGCCCACAGGCCAGGTTTCCTGGAGGTCGGCAAGGCGGCGATTGCTGCCGTAATGATCCTTTACGAGACGCCTGGTGCGCTCTCCAATCCCCCCGATCGGACCGACCACTGGTACAGCTACCTATGGGGAGTTCTGCAGGACGGCGGTGCGGGCGCGTTCGGGGAGAACGCACTCACCGTGGTGACGTTCAACTACGACCGCTCGCTTGAGCGGTTCCTCATCTCGGCTTTCGCCAACTCCTTCGGGGTTGATCTCGAAGAGGCCGCCGAGGTCATCCGCGCTTCGATCCCGATCGTGCATGTGCATGGACGACTCGGTGCTCTTTCGGATGCGGTGGCTGGGGACAGAGAGCGGCCCTACGAAATCAGCCTCGATCCGGTCGCGCTCAAGGTCGCCGCATCCCAGATCATCGTACTACCAGAGGCCGACGACACGTCGCCTGAGTTCAAGGAGGCAGCGAGAATGATCCGCGATGCGCGTCACGTCGTGTTCCTAGGCTGTAAGTTCCATGACCCGAACATGAGGCGGCTCCACATGCCTAACCCGGCTGGGCACTCGGTTCACCCGTGCTGGCTCGGTTCGGGGTACGGAATGACCGTCGGGGAGATGGATGTGGTCCGCAGAAGGCGGGGGATTCAAGTCCTCGCCGAGAAGAACCTGGGCCTCCTTCGAGCGACGGTCGCGCTCCAGCCAGACCTCTACTCGGACGGGCGGGGGCACCCAGCGATCCCATGGCCACCCAGCAATCCATACCAACCGTAGCGGGAGGGGCAGGGAGGGAAGGGGGACCGAATCGAATCCCTGAATCCTTGTGACGCTCAGTGTGACAAACACCCACTTTCGCTGACTTTCGCCCAATCACGCGAACTCGGGAAAACCCAGGTAGAATAAGGGTTTTCGTTACGCTCAGTTTCGCTGATTACCCCCTCGGGCACATTCCCAAGCTGAGGGTCGCCGGTTCGAGTCCGGTCGCCCGCTTGTAGACAGACCGTTGCGGTGTCTCGGGGCACCGCATTCGCGTTGCAGGGCCGATCGGGCTGCTGGTATACGAGTTTCAGAGGATCGAGGGAGCTCCAGCCGCCGGCCTGAGCTAAATCGCCGTCCGGGAGATCCTTCCGAACGCTGGCCCACATGGGTGGCCTGAGCACCGAGTAGTGTTCGGAAGTGTGTGTGCCGGCTGTGCCGCGATTGTGCCGTAACCCATGGCATCCCACGAGACCGAGAGGGAAAAGGGGTTTGGCAGCCGAAGCCAGAAAGCCCTTCCTGGTGCGCGTTTGTGCCCGCTAGTACCGATTGCGGTGACGTTTTCGGGGGCCTCAAAAGCCCTTGCCTTTCGGGGCGTGCGGGTTCGATTCCCGCCCCCGGTACTTTGAGCTAAGGTGCTGGTGTTAGATGATTTACGGATCTGTGATCGTGCGGCGTCTGATGTTGAGCGTATGGGCATAATGGCCGGCATTGCGCCACAACTGTGCCACATTGGGCGGAAACGTAGGATGTCATGCGCTTCCGGATTCCAACCAGTGTGGACCACTCCCCTTGCCTGGCTAGGTGTGTCCCGATTGTGTCCCAAGAGCCGGCGAAAGACGGCGGAAACGGGGTTTTGGGCGGCGAAGACCCTGTAAGAAACCCGCATAGGTAGGCGAAGTTCGCCGTTTAGGGGCTGGTAGGAACCATCCGCCCTGCCAGGTGGTCACTGGTTCGACCGCAGTAGCGCCTACCCTGAAACACCATGCGCATCGTATTCACGAGCTTCGAAGAAAACGTAGATCCCGTCCCGGGGGAGTTCGTTGCGGTCGAACGGATATGCTACACAGGGCAGGGCGCGGGCGGCCTCGTGCACCGCATGGGCAAAGGTGATCGGTCATCAGCGGCGACTCTTAGGAGTCACTCTGCATGGCGACCAGGGACCGGAGTCGATCCCCGAGCACTTCCCGGTGCTTCTCGACTCGGTATTCCACCACGTCCGACCGGTAGGGACTTCCCTGTGCATGACCGTAGATCCGGTCTACGAGCTGGCCGCCTCCGTGGCCCATCTCTTTCTGAACCTGGAACCTCGCCACCTCGACGTACTCCCAAGCATCCGGATCGTCGGGCTCTCTTCCGGGCTTCAGAATCCTCTGCACCGTCTGGAGCCGTGCCGAGCAGTACGTGTGCCGGAAGCGTCGAGTTCTTATTTCGCCGGCCTCCATGCCGCTGAGCTTGGCTGCGGCATCGAGGCTCTTACGAACGTCACGAACCATTCCGCCGCTTGGGGAAGGGAAGAGGAGCCCCACGGTCCGCGGCGTCTCGCCACCGTACATCCATTCTTGGAGGATCTCGCGTAACTGAGGCCATAGGGGGACCGTTCTTACGCTGGTCTCGGTCTTGAGTCCACGATGCACGTTCGGCCGGAACCGGACCACGCTCCGGTCGAAGCTCACGTCGTCCACGTCGAGTCCCATGACCTCGGAGAACCGACCACCCGTTAGGAGGAACGTCGCGACGATCGGGTAGAATCCAGGAGTGGCGTTCACCCGGTTACCATCCAAGCCGGGCATGAGGCGCTCTGCCGCCCCGAGGGTCCGAGCAGCCTCGAGTAGGAGGGCGGCATCCGCCACCTCCAGAAACGCAGCCTCCCCCTTCCAACGGCCTGTGGGTTTTTCAACGAGTGCCGATACCGGGTTGTATCCAGGCTTCACGTACAACCCCTCAATCGCCCGACCGTAGAGCCCGGAGAGAGCGTTCAAGTAGTGCCGCACCGTCCCTGGCTTGCGGGCGCCATCCTTCGAGAGATACTCCCCCCAGGCACGTACCTGATCGGGCTTGATCGTGCGAGGGTTCCGGTGCTCTCCGAAATATTCCAACGCGCTCCGAAGTCGATGTTCGAGGTCCATCATGTGGGAGTGAGACGTGCGCCCGGCTTTCGACTTTCTGATGAGGTGATCCTTTACCAACTCGACCATGGTAATGGAGTCTTCCTCCTCTTGAACTCCGGCGTGTGTGCGCCGCTTGGCCAATAGCTCGTCGAGGCGGTTGTCGAAGAGGCTCTTTGCGGTCACCTCATCCGTGGTGCCCCACGTTGAGCCCGGGATGGCGAGAGCTTCTCTCCCACCCCCCACGTCGGCATAGTCGCGGAAGTCGCCGTAGGCCCGACCGTTCCTCCAGAAGATGTGAGATCCAACACGCTTCTTCTTGGCCATGTTGTCTCCTTCGAACCGGGCCGCCGTATTATCTTGTCGTCATGACATCTATAGCCCCCAAATTAGAAAACGCAACAGTTATTGGCACAGTTTGGATTTGGGCTACTTCACTAAAACAGTATAACCCAATGTAAACGAACAACTTACGGGGCGTGGCGCAGCTCGGTAGCGCGCCTGCTTTGGGAGCAGGAGGTCCCCGGTTCGAATCCGGGCGCCCCGATTAGGATGCGAAGACCTGTCAGCTATGATGCGCCCGGATTCAGTTTCGGCGTGAGCCGAGACGTCGCATGCCGAAGGCACGCGACAGAACCGCAGGTTCGACCCGTAGCGAGAGAGCGAAGGGGAGCGAGGACGGCGGAGCCGCCCGCAGCTCAATCCGGGCGCCCCGACTAGAATTCGAAGAGCATCCAGGCGTGCGCCCCGGAATACTGGCCGAGGCATCGAGCGGTCTGCACCGTTTGGACGCGGATCGACGTACAGGACGGGGTGCCGTACGTGAGGGTGAGATAGAACTCGGACGTTCCGGTGCTGTAAGGATGTCCCCGAGGAGTCATCCCCAGGGATACGGTCCCTTCATCTCGACTCCCTTCGCCTCGAAGAGAAGCTCGACCATACGGCGCCACGACTCCCAGCTCGTGGTGCGCCGGTAGACGTTGTGGGTCTTGTGGGCAATGACGAGGTCCAGCGCGGGGAAGACCGTGATCCACTGCCCCCAGGCTCCGCGGGCCGTATACGCGCCCTCGAACGGGCCGACGGCGCGCGGCCCGTCCCAGACCCACCACATATAGCCGTAACCGAAGTAGCCATCGCGGCGGCGGACCGGGTTCATCTCCTCGAGGGGCGTCACGACGCTCGTGATCCGTCGAGCCCAGTCCTGGGAGATGACTTGCCGCCCATTCCAACTCCCCTCGTTCAGCATGAGGTACCCGATGCGCGCCATGTCCCGCGTGGAGACCCAGATCGGGTACGCCGGATACTGGGAGACGGTCAGGTTCCCGGCCTTCTGCTGCATGCTCCTGTCCCAATCCTCGAACTGGAGGGGGCCGGCCAGCTGCGCCTGGAGCTCGTCGTAGATGTCCCTGCCCGTCGCGAGCTCGAAGGCGGCGCCCGCCGCGTTGAAGTCCCAGTTGCTGTAGAGCATGTACGAGCCAGGCTGCTGTGACCCACGTGGGGGCGCTTGCGACAGGTCGTCCCCCGAGTAGGAGGCAGGGTGGTAGACACCCGACCGGGCGGTGACGAGGTCCTGGATCCTGGCCTGCCTCTCGATCGCCAGCAGCCCGCCGATGTCGTCCATGCCCATCTCCTCGAGCGTGGCGTCCAGGTCGATCGTGCTGTTCTCGACCCAGTATCCGTAAAGCATGGCGAGGATGCTCTTGCGGACCGACGCGACGTACGACAGCTCCTCGATGTCCCCGAAGCGGAAGACGACCCGGCCGCGGTCGACCACGACCACGCCGGTACTGTTCGAGTCGTCGCGGAGGTGCTCCATGACGGTACGCAGGGCCCGGCCGTCCCATCCGTGGTCGGCCAGCTGCCCCGGGCGGACGTACTCCCACTGCTCTCCGGGGAAGACCGCATCAGTCGACTGGGCGACCGCCGGCGCGAACAGGACCAGGACGAGGAAGAGGCTGAGGACGGCGGGTCGCAGGCGGATCATGTCGTTACTCCGGCTCAAAGGCATCTAGTTCCCGAGCTGACCTCGGGTCCTCATCCACAACTTGACGTCAGCCCTTTCATATCAGTTTCCGGCGCCCGACCGCAGCTCCTCGAAGAAGCCCTCGGTCACGACCAGAGGTTTATCTTCGGCTGACGAGTCGAGCTGTATCATGAGGAACCTGTCCCCGTCCGGGTGGACGTCGTATTCCGCGTGTGTGCCGTTGGTCAGCATCCCCCCAAACTGGAACAGCGCTGTCCGCTCACCGATGATGAAGGTTGGCCCCGGAATGATCTCCGCCGCCATGAACTGGCCGATCTGCGTCTTGTAGAATAGCTCTCCGCCGTCAGGAGACCACTGCGGCGACACGGCTGGTTCCCTCGAAACGGGCCATTTCCCACCGTCGACATCCGGGAAGGGCCGGACAAAGATGCTCCTCTGCCCTGACTCGTCCGATACGTAGGCGATCCAGCGGCCGTCGGGCGACAGAGCGAAGTTCCCTTCGAAGACGACGGCAGGATCTGCGAGCAAGGGCTGCAGCTCCGCTCCTGCTTCCGTCCGCCGCGCGTAGATGTCGCCCTCGATGCCGACCACCATCCACTCGCCGTCATCGGTAAACTCGAGCTGTTGGGTCGCCCCCTCGACATCGAGCAGGAGCTCGGCGGGCGCCGCCGCGTCGGCACGACGTCGATAAACGTCGAAGCCCCCTCCTCTATTAGACGCGAACGCGATATACCTGCCGTCGGGGGTCCACACGGGACGTATGTTGGTGGCTCCCAGGAAGGTCAGCTTGGACTGGGGGCCCGCGTCCAGCTCTTTCACCCAGACGTGTTGCTCGCCCCCGGCGACGATGGTGACCGCCAGCTTGGAGCCGTCCGGTGAGATCCTCGGCTGAAGATACCGTCCCCGCCAGTTGGGATCGACCGGAACTATATTGCCTCCCCGATCCACCCAGACGGCCATGCGTGAATCCTGGCTGGCAGCCTCACCGGGCGTGTACACCAGAATTCCGTTGTCCGAGATCGCGAAATCCGCCGTCGCCTGAGGCTCGACCTCCATCCCTTCGAACAGGGGGGTAGCGGGCCCCACCTCCAGGGTGGAAGGGTCGAAGGGAGCGGCCATGAGCGTGCCATCGCCTCGCACCACCAGAATGTGTCCGGTAGTCGACCAGATCGCCTGAACCCCCGGCAGAAGAACGGTGATTTCGCCCGTTTCGACGTTCGCTACGGCGATGTCCCGATTCTGCGCCGTGTATTGGTCCTCCCGGGCCCGCGCGAAGAGGACGAGGCGGGACCCGGGGAGCACATCGGGAAAGAAATGCCGCTCCAATTGGCTCGTGGTGCCCGGCGTTGTGACCATCTCGACGTCACCACCGGTGTCGGGGATGCGATGAAGCGAAGCGGAAGTGCTGCCCACCGAATCGAGCTGGGAAAAGTAGATGTAGCCGTCGTCCCCCCACGAGAGCCCACCTCGCCGCAACCGCCCGTCGGCATAAAGGGTGAGCGGTGGGCGCCCGCTGAGCGAGACGATTTTGAGGGCCCGGTCATCTGAGATGAAAGCGACCCGCGTGCCATCCGGTGAGAACGTGGGTTGAACTCCGAACTCCGTGCCGGCAAGCTCGACGGGCTCTAGCAGATCCCTGGTCCGAACCCAGAGTCCCGGTCGCTCGGAATCATCCGTCATTCCCGAATAGACGATGCTCCGTCCGTCCGGCGAGATCGTGACGTTGCTGCCGTAGTCTGAGTTGGCGCCGAGGCCGACGGGGAGATCCAGCTCGTAGCGCAGGACGCCCAGAGACTCGGTCGGTGTCTGCCGCAGGGCACTGAACCCGAGCGCTGCGGTGGTGATCGCCAGGACGGCGGTGGCCACCATCCACCTCATCGCAACTGGGCCGACCCCTGCCGTCGCGGTTTCGGCCTCACCGTGTGTGAAGCCGGCGTCGTTCAGCGCGTTTGCGAAGTCCTGCGTGGCCTGGAACCGGTCAGCCGGGAGCTTTTCCAAAACCCTGCGGATCGCGGCGTCCACATTCGCCGGGATGGTCGGCCTGAGGTGTGTGGCCGAGACGGGCCCGCCCGCGATGATCTTCCCGAGAACCGCCTGGGCCGTCGCGCCTGGGTAGGGCGGCTCGCCCACGAGCATCTCGAAGAGCACGCAGCCCAGCGCGTACATGTCGCTTTGCGGACCCACGAAGGAGTCGCCCGTGGCCTGCTCGGGGCTCATATAGTAGGGCGTGCCGACGCTCAGCCCCGTTTCCGTGAGCCGCGCGCCTCCGGCCGCTCCCACGGCCAAGGCGATCCCGAAGTCCGCGATGACGGGCCGTCCTTCGTGCAGCAGGATGTTGGCCGGCTTGATGTCGCGGTGCACCACCTTTTGGCGGTGCGCGTAGTCGAGCGCTTCGGCCAGGTCGGTCGCGATACGGATCGCCTCGTCG
The DNA here is from genome assembly GCA_022561145.1 of Gemmatimonadota bacterium. Lineage (GTDB taxonomy): Bacteria > Gemmatimonadota > Gemmatimonadetes > Longimicrobiales > Gaopeijiaceae > JACZXQ01. Next base: position 20,607 of record JADFRS010000034.1, on the reverse strand, counting down.
ACCGGGAGTTGGTGCTCGCGGTCCAGGCGGTCCCGCAGGGATTCGCCCTCCACGTAGGGCATCACGTAGTAGAGGAAAGAATCCGCCTCCCCCGAATCGAACAGCGGCAGGATGTGCGGATGTTGCAGGCTGGCGGTCGTCTGGATCTCGGTCAGGAAGCGCTCCGCTCCGACCACGGCGGCGAGTTCGGGCTTCAGAACCTTGAGGGCGACCTTGCGGTGGTGCTTCAGGTCCTCGGCCAGGTAGACGGTGGCCATGCCACCCTCACCTAGTTCTCGCTCAATGGTGTAGCGGCCTTCGAGGGCGCGGTTGAGTCGTGCGACGGGATCGGTCATGGGCGACAAGATGTGTGTGCCGGACCGGGCCAACAAGGGGAGTCTCGGCGGTCGGCGACCCGGGATCGTGGCAGGGCGAGGCGCGACCCTGAACGGAACGAGGACCGTGACGAGGCCATGGGGCCCTGTGATTGTCGGACCCCTCGCGAATATCCTCCTCTGCCGTGTACGTATCTTTTGATTCAAAACATACGTATGCCCCCAAATTCACGTTTACGTCTACCCTCGCCCCACACCACTTGACTCGAATCCCACCCCCGGATCTCTTGTAGGCCGCTTCAGATCGCCCTCCTCGAGCCTCGAGGCCATGGCCCAAGACCAAACAACCTCACGCACACCCGAGCGCGACGAAGTCGTATCGGGCCGTCCCGGGGGTCTCGGCACGTTCGGTGGCGTGTTCACCCCGTCACTGCTCACGATCCTGGGCGTCATCATGTACCTCAGGTTCGGTTGGGTCGTCGGAAACGTCGGCCTGGCAGGTACCCTGCTGATCGTCACCCTCGCCACGTCCATCACATTCCTGACAGGCCTTTCGATCGCGGCGATCGCTACGGACCAGCGCGTGCGCACGGGTGGCGCGTATTACATGATCAGCCGCTCGCTCGGCATCGAAGTGGGTGGCGCCATCGGAATCCCACTTTACCTCGCGCAAGGCCTGTCGGTCGCGCTCTACACGGTGGGATTCGCGGAGAGCATGGCGGCAACCTTCCCGGTGCTGAACGAGCGCATGGTCGGGCTCACAGTGACCGTACTGGTGGCGATCGTTGCTCTGAGTTCGGCCCGCTTCGCCATGCGCGCCCAGTACGCGATCATGGCGGTCATCGGCCTCTCGTTGCTGTCTCTCCTGGCCGGGAGTCCGCTCAATGGGGCAGCTCCCGGCGTTGCCGTTCAGCCGGTCACCAACCCGGAAGACTTCTGGGTCGTGTTCGCGGTCTTCTTCCCGGCCGTGACAGGCATCATGGCAGGCGTCAATCTGTCGGGCGACTTGAAGGACCCCAGCCGTTCTATCCCGAGAGGTACGTTCGCAGCGATCGGCCTGGGTTTCGTGATCTATATGATCCTTCCGGTCATCCTAGCCACCCGCGTCGATCCGCAGACGCTCCTGGACGACCCGCTCGTCATGACCCGCATTTCCTTCTGGGGGAATGCGATTCTGCTGGGTGTCTGGGGGGCGACGCTGTCCAGTGCCGTGGGCAGTGTGATGGGGGCGCCGAGGGTGCTCCAGGCACTTGCGCGTGACCGCGTGCTGCCACGCTGGCTCGGCTGGTTGGGGAAGGGGTCGAAGGCTGACGATACGCCAAGGGCCGGCACGCTTCTCACTCTAGGCATCGCGCTCGTCGCCGTGTACTTCGGCAGCCTCAACCTGATCGCGCCGATCCTTACGATGTTCTTCCTCACCACCTACGGCGTGCTCAATGTGGCGGCCGGCCTCGAGCGCTTCCTGGGCAGCCCCTCCTTCAGGCCCACGTTTCCGGTCCACTGGATCTTCTCCCTGCTCGGTGCGGTGGGGTGCGTCGCGGTCATGTTCCTGATCAACGCCCTCGCCACGATCGCGGCGATCGTGTTCGTGTTGGCCATCCTGTTCTGGCTGGAACGGAGAGGGCTGGAAGCCACCTGGGGCGATGTGCGTCGCGGAGTCTGGATGGCGTTGATGAGGGCCGGCCTCCTTCGCCTCCGTGATGAACCGGACCCTCGCAACTGGCGACCCCACCTTCTGGTGCTCTCGGGCGCGCCCACGCGGCGGTGGCACCTGATCGACCTGGCCAACTCGCTCTCGCACAGCCGGGGTTTGATCACCGTCTCCACTGTTCTCGGGGAGGGGGACGTCACGCGTGACCGGATTCAGGCCATGGAGGCGAACATCCGCGAGTACATGTCCAAGCGCGGCGTTCAGGCCCTGGTCCGGGTCATCAGCGCGCCCGATCCGTTCGTGGGTGCCGTGCGCCTGGTCGATGCGTACGGGCTGGGCGCGTTCTACCCGAACACGGTGCTCCTCGGACACAGTGAGGAAGAAACCCATCGGGACGACTTCTGCCGGATGGTCACGCGTTTCCACGAGTCGCAGCGCAACGTGATGATCGTGAGGCGGCACGGCGGTGAGCCGTTTGGCGATCGCCGCCTGATCGACCTGTGGTGGGGCGGCCTTCGAGGCAATGGAAGCCTGATGATGATTCTGGGCTACCTGCTCTCCACGAGCCATCACTGGAATAACGCCCGTGTGCGCCTAAAGATGGTCGTGCCCACCCAACAGGCGGCGGTCGAAGCGGAGCAGAACCTCAAGGTCATCATCGAGCAGACGCGCACCCTGGCGACGCCTCATGTGTCGGTCTCCGACGGCCGGCCCTTCGACCAGATTCTCAGCGAGTCCTCACGGGATGCAGACCTGATCTTCATGGGAATGGCCGCGCCGGGCCCCGACTTCCGAAGCTACTACGAGTCTCTTCTAAGTCGTGCGGAAGGCCTCCCGACCACCGTGTTCGTGCTCGCGTCGGAGGCGCTGGCGTTCGACGAGGTCCTGTTGCGCGACGGACGCTGACCGCTGTGACCAGGCTGGCCCCGATGTTGCACTGGTTGCTGCACTGAGTGACGAGACACGGATGCACGGTGTAGCGGAGGTGCGAACAATGGGGCGCGGGTTTCCAGTGGTACTTGGGGTAATGGTTCTAGGCGGGTGCGCCGGGGGAGGCATCCACTCGCCTACCGTGGTCGAACCACAGATTCTCCGCCTCCCGGATGTGTACAGTGGATCCCTGGAAATCGAGGGGGATCGGGTTCTCAGCACGCTTCATATTCACCAGGCGGGCGCAGCGCTCACGTCACGGCTGACCGCCCCCGACCTCGGCATGGCGGCGGACGGTACCGGCACCCTGGACGGGAGCGAGGTGGAGCTCACGATGGCGTACGGCGCCGCCTGCACGGGAACCGCCAGGCTGATCGGTAGAATCTCCGAAGCCACCTTCCTTTACACGGGCCGGATTATCGCGTCCGACTGCACCGGCGACGTGGAGGGGAGCTTCAGCTTTACGCCCGAACGATCGCGTTGAGCTTGAGTGCCCCGCCGGTTAGCTTTCGCGCGCAGACCAGCAGCAGCCGTCTGTCACTTTGCGCCCGTAGCTCAGCTGGATAGAGCATCGGCCTTCTAAGCCGAGGGTCGCAGGTTCGAGTCCTGCCGGGCGCGTTTGAGTTCGAGGATACGGGAGCCCCGGACGACCTCCCTCCTACTAACCCACTGGGTACCCTCTGGTGCGAAGTATGGTGTCTTGATCGATGTGACGAGGTCTGAGGAGGTGTTTGGACTGAAAGAAATCCTGCGGGTGGCCGGGGTGCTCGGTGGGTCACCGGCTAGGACGCCTGACCCGCTCAGGCAGTCGGAGCAGGAAGCAGCGCTCCGGGCTGGTCATCGGCCCGGGGCGCTCGTGCATGGCAACCGCAACAATTCCAAAGGGGAGGTAATGCAATGAAGCTCTCGATCAAGGGATTGGCACTCGCGTCCGGAATCTTGTGGGGCGGTAGTATCCTGCTCGTCGGCGTGGCTAATCTCATCTGGCCATCGTATGGCATCGCATATCTCGATCTGGCGAGGGCGATCTACCCTGGCTACGGAAGCTCGGCCGGCTTCGGCGGGGTGATCGTCGGAACGCTCTATGGCGTAGCGGACGGGGCGGTGGCGGGCGCGATATTAGCTTGGCTGTATAACCTCTTATCCGCCACCGACCCGAGGACCGACGTCGGGACCCCGTAGGGCCACATGCACACGGAGCGGTGCCGATGCCTGACTCCGGCAACCGCCTGAGCGTCACTCCTTCACGACATTACCTGAGCGGTCCTCGAAGAGGCCCTGCCTACGGCTACCGAGCCGAACCCGAATCCCTTGCCAAACGGCATAAATAGGGCAGATTCTCTACGACAACTCGCAGCGGTAGGACGCACCTGTTGGCCTTCAAATCCGAGGGTCGCAGGATCGAGACCTTACCGTGCGCGTGAACAGATCACCGAGGGTCACCCGACCATCCATATGACCTCGTGCCTCCGTTCGGAAACCCTAGAGTCCTGACGGGCTCTTCCACGAGACATCCACCAACGCCAAGCCACGCCCTGAAAGGCCCCCATCCATGAACGACACGGAATCCACGGCCGTGCTGGAAAGCGCGGTCGCGGCCGAGCCAGAGGATCTCAATCCCCTTCATATCGCGCGCCAGCAGTTCCAACACGCGGCGAAGTACATTCCGGAGCTCAAGGAAGGCCTCATCGAGTTCCTTATTCGACCGGATCGCACCATCATTGTCGAATTCCCCATCCAGACCGAAAACGGTGAGGTCCGCAACTTCAAGGGCTATCGTGTACTGCATAGCCGAGTAAGGGGCCCAGGCAAGGGTGGCATTCGTTTTCATCCCGACGTGACGGCCGATGAGATGCGTGCGCTCGCCTCTTGGATGACGTGGAAGTGTGCGGTCGTGGACATCCCGTTCGGTGGCGCGAAGGGAGGCGTGATCTGTGATCCGAAGCGGCTCACCAAAGACGATCTCCGCAGGATCACTCGCCGGTTCGCGGTCGAGTTGAATGGCAGCATCGGGCCCCATACCGACATCCCGGCTCCGGACGTCAATACTGGACCCGAGACCATGGCGTGGATTTACGATACGTATCACATGATGAACCCCGGCCAAAACAATCTGCCGGTGGTCACGGGCAAGCCTCTGCACCTCGGCGGCTCGTACGGTCGCCGCGAGGCCACGGCACGGGGTACGCTGTTTTCTACGCAGCAGGTGTTGGGTCGAGGGCTGGTCCCGGGTCTGGATTCGGTCGATGGCGCCAGCATAGCCATCCAGGGCTTCGGCAACGCGGGCTCGATCGCGGCAGAACTGTTCGCCGAGGCCGGCGCCACGATAGTGGCGGTGAGCGATTCCCGCGGCGGCGTTTACGCCCCCGGAGGACTCGACCCGCTGGCTGCGATCGAACACAAGCAGAGCACCAACTCCGTGGTCGACCTTGCGGGCACCGAGTCCATTTCCAACGAAGAGCTGCTCGAGATCGAGTGCGACATCCTGATACCCGCCGCACTCGAGACCCAGATCCGCGGTGACAATGCGGAACGCGTGAAGGCCAAGATCATCGCCGAAGCAGCCAACGGTCCCACAACCCCCAGGGCGGACCAGATCCTCTTCGGTAAGGGAATCCCGGTGATTCCGGACATCTTATGCAATGCCGGCGGCGTGACCGTCAGCTATTACGAGTGGGTCCAGAACATCGAGAACGAGCAGTGGGACGAGGA
>JADFRS010000034.1:0-10000 GCA_022561145.1 Gemmatimonadota bacterium | reverse complement strand
GCGCTCACGAATTTTGTCCGATCGGGGGCGTTCGACGTGGACCCGAATATGCCCGGCCTGCAGCCGGAGTCGGACCCCAGCACCTTCAACGGCGACATATGGGCACTGGCCACCGACATTTTTTTCGCGCCGGGCACGACGCCGGGACCTGGCGATCCGCGTTTCGAGCGGGCCCTCGACTTCTACCGGGAGCGAGGCTACGGAGAACAGTTTCTCTGGGACTGGACGGGGGACGGTGCCGCGCAAGCCCGCTACAAGGACTTGATCCAAGACTCGGACAGCCGCTTTCATCGCTCCTCCGTGATGGCCGGCGTGCTTCTGGCCAACCATCTCGTCAGCGCGATCGACGGGTTCCTTTCGGCCCGCGTGCGGGCAGCCACCAACGGCACGTTGGATACGCATATTGGAGCGGTTTCGGTTGGAGTCTCCGGTACCCGGCTCGACTTTGGCTTCTCGATCCTCCGCTGACGTGGCACGCAAGACACAACTCCCCGACGAATCTCGCATTCTGCAGCGGCTTCGCCGTTCTCGTAAGGGCCCTCTCAAGGCGAAAGAACTCGCGAAGGCCCTCAAGGTATCGGCCAGAGCCTACGAGACATTCCAAGCCCTCCTGGAAAGCATGGAGGCCGCCGGGAAGATCTACCGGGTCAAGGGGAGGCGATACGCGGTCCCGGAGAAGCTCAACCTGGTTGTCGGACGGCTCAGGATCATCAGGAACGGAGACGGCTTCGTCATCCCTGACGGCAAAGAGCGCGACGTCTTCGTACCGGAACCCGCGCTGGACACCGCCATGGCCGGCGACCAGGTCGTGGTCCGCATCGAGCGGCCGCCCGGGAGGGGCAGGGCGCCTACCGGGCGGGTGATCAAGGTGCTCGAACGCGCGCACGAGTCGATCGTAGGTCCGTTCGATGACAGCGGGCGGTTCGGGACCGTATTCCCCCGGGACCCCAAGGTGAGTCGCCCGGTCCTGATTCCCTCCGGCGAAGAGGGTGGCGCGTCGGCTGGTGACGTGGTGGTGGCGCGCATAACGTCGTACGGCACGAATCGAATGAACCCGGCGGGGAAGGTCGAGCGTGTGCTTGGCCCGGCCACCGACCCGGGTGTGGACATCCTGTCCGTGGTCTTCGGACACGGCCTCACTCTCGAGTTTCCGCCCGGCGTGGAGGCAGCGGCCCGAACGGCGGCGGCCCGTGGGGAGGGCCCGGGGGAATACCGAATCGACCGCACCGACCTGCACGTCTTCACCATCGATCCGGCGGACGCCAAGGACCACGACGACGCTTTGTCCATCGAGGAGCTCCCCAACCACTTGTGGGAGGTGGGCATCCATATCGCCGACGTCTCTTTCTTCGTGGAGGAAGGAAGCCGCCTCGATGTCGAGGCCTCGGCACGTGGCACCAGCGTCTACTTGGTCGACCGCACCATTCCAATGCTGCCGGAGGCTCTTTCCTCGGACGCATGTTCGTTACGCCCGGACGTGGACCGCCTGGCGGTCTCGGTCTTCGCGACAGTGGACGAGCATGGACAGGTGTCGGCGCATCACTTCGAGCGAACGATCATCCGCAGTCGCCACAAGCTCAGCTACGAGATGGCACAAGAGGTGCTCGACGGCGACCGCGAGATCGATTCGGCGACGGAGCAAGCGCTGCGCGCACTCGAGCGGATCGCCCGTTCGTTGAGATCACACCGTGAAGCCCGCGGCTCGCTGGACTTCGACCTCCCCGAGGCTCGGGTGGTACTCGGTGGTCAGGGGGAGGCGCTGGATATCCGCCCCGTGGTACGCCTCGACTCCCATCGGCTGGTGGAGGACTTCATGCTGCTCGCCAACGAGATCGTGGCCAGGGAAGCCTCGGAGCGGAAGTTGCCGGTACTCTACCGTGTGCACGACCCACCACCGTCCGACCGTGTGGAGGAACTACGACGGTTCCTTTCCAGCATGGGTAGCAAGGTGCCGAAGGGGGCTCTCTCACCAAAGGACCTTCAGGCCGTTCTCCTGCAGGTGAAGGGAACCACCCGGGAGGCCCTAGTCTCCCGGGTGGTCCTGCGTTCGATGAGCCGGGCCGTCTATGACGTTCGCAACCGGGGACATTTCGGGCTCGCGGCCGAGTGGTACGCTCATTTTACGTCCCCCATTCGGCGCTATCCCGACCTCTGGACGCACCGTGTGCTCACCCGTGCCATCATCGAGTCGCGCGACATCCCGGAGGCATGGGGCGGCGAAGTCCTCGAGCGTACGGCGCTACGCTCGAGCCAGAGCGAGCGGGTGGCCGAGGATGCCGAACGCGAAAGCGTCACCCTCAAGAAGATCGAGTTCATGGCGTGCCACTTGGGCGAGGACTTCGAGGGCACGATCTCTGGGGTCACTTCGTTCGGATTCTTCGTGCTGCTGGACACGTTTTTCGTGGATGGCCTCGTACACGTGAACAGCTTGCAGGACGACTATTACGTCTACCAAGAAAGAGCCTATCGACTCGTGGGTGAGCGCAGTCGGAGGATCTTCCGATTGGGCGACCGGGTGCGCGTGAGGGTGGCCAGGGTCGACAAGGAGGAGAGACACATAGATTTCGTGTACGTCTCTGGACGTGAAACGAATGTTTGACACCCTGAGCAACACGGGTTTAGACTAGAGAATCCCTGCGATTTCGCAAAATTTGGGAGTCAGACGATCAGCGACAGATCCGTAGTTTTTTTTGGGCCGGGAGGGAATGGTCCACCCGAGGTGGTCACGCGATTCAGCGCCGAACAGGGCCACCGGCTGGAAACGGCCGAAACACCCGAAATGGTGAACTCGCTGATGAATCGCTCCTTCCCAGCTTGCTTGGTCTTGGACGCCGATTCGGACCCCGAGGCCGTACTCGCGCTCTGCCGGGACCTGAAGAGCGACACCTTCACGGCGATCGTGCCTGTGGTGGTGCTGACGCCTGCGGACCGTGAGGATCTTTCGGCCGAGAGCTTGCTGGCTGGGGCCGACGAGGTCGTCTCGTACAGCCTCTCCGCGCAAGAGCAGTCTCTGCGCCTTGAGTTGGTGGCGCGCCGCGCCGCTCGTGATGTCGCCGTGCACCCGACAACCCGTTTGCCCGGAACGGTCCAGATCGAGCGCGACCTCCAGGATCGTCTCAACTCCGGGAAGGAGTTCGGCGTCTGCTACGCGGACCTCGACAACTTCAAGGAATTCAACGACCGCTACGGGTATACGCACGGGGACAGTATCATCCTCCTCCTGTCCAAGATCCTCAGGGACATGGTCCGGGCACTCGCCCCCGGTGGGTTCGTCGGGCATATCGGCGGCGATGACTTCATTTTCACCTTGTGGGCGGAGCACCTCGAGCTCACGTGCGACGGGATTATCGAACTGTTCGACGAATTGGTGCCTTACCAGTATACGGAGGAAGATCGCAGGGCCGGATACTTCCTTGGGAAGGATCGAAGAGGTAGTATCCATAGGATTCCGCTCATGACCCTCTCGATCGGGATCGTAACGAGCGTCGGCCAGGAATTCATACATACCGCGCAGGTCAGCGAGCTGGCTACGGAGATGAAGACATACGCCAAGACCTTTCCGGGGTCGGTCTACGTTGTAGATCGACGCCAACAGCCTGCTCTCATCCAACCCAGCAAGGGTTCTTGATCGGGGCCATGCACCTGACATCGCGTCGTACGACTCCTTGAAACGCCCAGGTTGAGAATGTCCTACTCTGTGATTTGTCCGTCCTGCGACACCTCCTTCCTGGTCGATCCTCACAAGGTCCCGGAAGAAGGCGTACTCGCCCAGTGCAGCATGTGTCCGGAAGTCTTCGAGGTGATGAGACCGGATGAGACCGAGGTCGCGCCGACGATCGAGACCTCTGAGGGCGTGCTCGAAACGGAGACATCCGCCGGCGCGGGCGGAGGTGTGCGCGAATTGGGCACGGACTCGCTCGGGGGCCGCCAGATAACGTTCGACCAACCGATCACCTCGCCCGAGCCGGTCTTGGAGGAAGCAGCGATTGCCGAGCCCGAGGTGGAACTGGCTCCAGAACCCGAGGTGGAACTCGCTCCCGAGCCGGTTGCGGACGAGGTCCCCGCTGTTGAGGAGGCACGAGCGGAGCCCGACACACCAGTTGCCGCGCCCATTCAGTTCGGCCGCAGGGACCCCGCCGACAAAGCCAAGAGTCTGGCTCGCAGCCTCGTCTCGGACATCGTCGCTTATCACAAGGAAAAACACACCCAGTCCCTCGAGGCAGGCACACTGGTTGAGGAGTTCGACGAAGAGATCCAAAAATCCTGGAAGGAATACACCGACCAGGTGGATGCCGACATGCTCGCCGGCAGCACGTTCTTCAACGATGCCCTGAACGAGATCCTGGCCGGTGGTGAGGACATGTTCAACTTGGACGGGTGACGATGGAAGCCCGGCGATCTTGCTGGGCGTTCGGTTGATGCCCATCCTGGGCGCCGGTATATTTCGCGTCCGAGGGGTCGTCCAAGCGGGCGGCCCCTCGCCGTATTCCGGCTCACGAATACTCGGACAGACAATGAACAAAGATACGCTGCAACTTCTCGGAGCACTGACCAAACGGGTCGCCGATTTACGGGGGTATCTTTGACGTAGAAACCCGGGCAGTCCGTATGCAGGAACTCGACGAGTCGATGGCCGAGCCCGCTTTTTGGGATAACAAGGAGCAGGCACGGGAGGTCATTGAGGAGTCGAACCGTCTCAAGGGGTGGGTCGATCCATGGCGGGAGCTGCTCGCAAAGTCCGAGGAACTCGGCGAGCTGGTCGAACTGCTCGAGGAGGAGTCCGACGCTGAGCTCGAGGAAGAGTGGCAAAGGGAAGTCGCCGCACTCGAGAAAGGCGTGGGGGCACTCGAGCTCCGGACGATGCTCCAAGGCGAAGACGACCACCTCCCTGCCATCCTCACCATCCACTCTGGCGCCGGAGGTACCGAGTCCCAGGACTGGGCAGAGATGCTCCGCCGTATGTACACACGGTGGGCCGAGCGTCGCGGATTCGAGGTGAAGGTGCTCGACCTGCAGCCCGGCGAGGAAGCCGGCCTGAAAAGCGCCACGCTCGAGATCACGGGCGACCATGCCTTCGGCTATCTGCGAGCAGAGAAGGGAGTCCATCGGCTGGTACGCATCTCGCCCTTCGACGCGCAGTCCCGGCGGCATACGTCCTTCGCATCGGTTTTCGTCTACCCTTCGATCGATGACGAGATCGAGGTCGACATCGACGAGGGAGATCTCCGAATCGACACCTTCCGCGCTTCGGGGGCGGGCGGGCAGCACGTGAACAAGACCGACTCGGCCATACGGATCACTCACGAACCGTCGGGCATTGTGGTCTCGTGCCAGCAGGAACGATCTCAGTACAAGAATCGGGGGACCGCGATGAAGATGCTCAAGGCGGCCCTTTACCAGCGTGCCGTGGAGGAGAAGGAAAAGGAACGGGCCGTCCTGGACGCCACCAAGACTGAGATCGGGTTTGGCAACCAGATTCGGTCGTACGTCTTTCAGCCGTACACCATGGTCAACGATCACCGTACCGAGCTGAAGATCGGCGACGTACAGCGCGTCATGGACGGCGACATCGATCCTTTCATCGAGGCGTATCTCAAACAGACCGGCAAGCCGGGCGGCGCGTGAGATGAGCGACGAACTCAACCAGGTCCGACAAGTCCGCCGAGCCAAGCTGGCGAAGCTGCGGGAGAAGGGCATCGAGCCCTACGCCTATGCATTCGAACGCAGCCACAAGGCGGTGGGCGCAGCCGATGCCTTCGCGGAGGCCGAGCAAGGAGAGACACTCTCTGAAGACGGGCACGGCTCCGAGGTCACCGTCCCCGGCCGGCTGATGAGTTATCGAGGCCATGGCAAGAGCGCCTTCGCACACATCGAGGACGTGTCCGGCCAAATCCAGGTCTACTTCAAGAAGAACGTGCTCGGCGACGAAGCATTCGAGAATCTCGATTTGCTCGATCTAGGAGACTGGATTGGCGTTCGCGGGCCGGTGTTTCGCACGCGCAAGGGCGAGATCACGATTCAAGTGGACGAGTGGTCGCTGCTCTCGAAATCCCTTCGGCCGTTGCCGCTGGGCAAGACCGAAGTCGATGAGGAGACCGGCGAGCGGGTCAGCCACGGCGGATTTTCGGACACTGAAGTCCGGTACCGCCAGCGTTACGCAGACCTTGCGGTGCATCCTGAGGTCCGGGAGGTGTTTCGTGCCCGGGCGCGCACCATCCAGGCGTTGCGGGCGTTCATGGACTCCCACGAGTTCCTGGAAGTGGAGACTCCGGCTCTTCAGCCCCTGTACGGTGGTGCCATGGCGAGGCCGTTTGTGACGCACCACCACACGCTGGACCAGACCATGTACCTGCGCATCGCCGATGAGCTGTACCTCAAGCGTCTCATCGTCGGCGGTATGGAGCGGGTGTATGAGATCTGCAAAGACTTCAGGAACGAAGGGGTGGACCGGCTCCACAACCCCGAGTTCACCATGCTGGAATTTTACATGGCGTTCGCCGACTACCACACGCTGATGGACCTCACCGAGGCCATGCTGTCGTCCGTCGCGCGCAGTGTGACCGGCTCCACGTCCCTGGTGTACCAGGGCACGAGTATATCGTTCGAACCGCCGTTCGACCGGGTACCGATGATTCCAAGCTTGACCGAGGCCCTCGGTTTCGACGTCGCCCAGGCGACTCGAGATCAGCTCCATGCCAAGGCCGAGGAGTTGAGACTCGAGGGGCTGGACGGCGCAGGGAAGGGCAAGCTCTTGGATAAGCTTTTCGGCGAACTGGTGCAACCCAAGCTCGTGCAGCCGACGTTCGTGCTCGACCACCCTCGCGAGATCAGCCCTTTGGCCAAGGCCAAGCGGGGCGATGAGAACCTCGTTGAACGCTTCGAGTTGTTCGTCGCCGGCGAGGAGATCGCAAACGCCTATTCGGAACTCAACGACCCCATCGACCAGCGTGGACGTTTCGAGTCGCAAGTCGAGTTGCGCTCGGCAGGTGACGACGAGGCCCACGGCGTCGACGAAGACTACCTGCGCGCCCTGGAGTACGGCATGCCACCAACCGGGGGGCTGGGCATGGGCGTCGACCGGTTCGTAATGCTCCTCACCGATCAGGCGTCCATCCGGGATGTCATCCTCTTTCCCATGCTTCGGGACGAATGACTCCTCCTGAAAGGCACGGCCCCCGTAGAGCTGCTCCGAACCTCGCCTGGTTCATCGCCCGGCATTATCTCACGTCGCGAAGGACGGGGAGTCGCTTCCTGTCGTTCATCACCGTGGTATCGGTGGGTGGTGTCGTGGTTGGCGTGACAGCGCTCATCGTGGTGATCGGCGTGATGACCGGCATGCAGGAAGACCTGAAGGGCAAGATCCTCTCCTCCGCCCCTCATGTGCTCGTGCAACAGCACGGCAGCACGCTTCGCATGGACCACTGGCAGGACGTAGCCGAGGACGTGCGCCTGGTGGACGGCGTCGTGTCGGTAGCGCCTTTCGTCATCACCTCGGTCTCAATCGTGCGCCCCGGATATACTCAGCCCGCCGACCTCTATGGCCTCGAGCTCGACCCAGAGGGACCGGCCGTTACGGCCATGGCGGCCGACATCCAGCAAGGCGTTCTCGACCTCGAGCCACCGGCATCCGGCCTGCCTCCCCTCATCATGGGGAGCCGGCTGGCAATGCGGATGGGTGTCTTTCCAGGCGACACTCTGACCATCGTGGCATTTGAGAACCTCAAGTTCGATCCGATGGGGGTGCCGACCCCGGCCATGCGGCAGTTCGAGGTGACGGGCACGTTCACCACCGGCATGTACGACTACGACATCAGGAACGTCTACGTACCGATGGAGGCCGCGCAGGAGCTGCTGGACATGTCTTCCGAGGACCAGGTGTCGGGCCTCGGCATCCGCACCGACGACGCGGACCAGGCGCTCGTGGTCACGTCCGAGATCCGGGACCGGTTGGGATTCGGGTACTTCGCTGAGAGTTGGATCACCCAGAACCAAGCCCTCTTTTCGGCCCTGAAGCTCGAGAAGCTCGCCATGGGACTGATCCTGGGCCTCATCGTGGTCGTGGCGGCCTTCAATATCGTGGGCATGCTGGTCATGGTCGTGGTGGACCGCACGCGCGAAATTGGCATACTCAAGTCCATGGGCATGAAAGACCGCACGGTTCTGTACGTCTTCATCCTCCAGGGGCTCTGGATAGGCGTCATCGGGACCGCGATGGGCACCGCCCTCGGGCTTACGGTGTCATGGCTGATCGACCGGTACGAGATCATCCCCATTCCGCCCGAGGTGTATTTCGTCGATCGCTTACCGGTAACGTTGCGGGCCACCGATGTGTTCATGATCGTGGGGTTGAGCATCCTGATTTCGTTCCTGGCCACGATCTATCCCGCCCTCCAGGCCTCCAGGCTCGAGCCCGTGGACGCGATCCGCCATGAGTGAGAACGGCGGGCCGGTCCTTCGCGCGGAAGGCCTCGAGAAGTCGTATCCAGGAACGGACGGGACAGAACTCAGCGTTCTCCGGGGGGTAGACCTGAGTGTTCAGCCCGGCGAGGCCGTAGCGGTGGTCGGCGCCAGCGGATCGGGAAAGTCTACGTTGCTCCACCTGCTCGGAGCCCTCGACCGGCCAACGCACGGGGAAGTCTACTTGGGTGGCCGGGCAGTATCGGACTTGGATCCCGATCAGGTAGCCGATGTCCGCAACCGGTATGCTGGATTTGTCTTTCAGTTCCACCACCTGCTGCGCGAGTTCACGGCGCGCGAGAATGTGATGATGCCTGCCATGATTGCCGGGACGCCACTTGCTGTGGCAGCTGAGAACGCAATGGAGCTGCTGCATGCGGTGGGCCTGGCGGATCGAGCCCACCACAAACCGGGGGAGCTTTCGGGTGGCGAACAGCAACGTGTCGCCGTGGCACGGGCTCTCTCGAACGATCCGGTGATGCTGTTGGCGGACGAACCGTCGGGCAATCTCGACCGCCAGACCAGCGAGCAGCTCCACGACCTCCTCTTCGAGCTTCGCGGGGGACGGAACTTGGCCATGGTTCTGGTGACGCATAACGTCGAGTTGGCCCAGCGCACCGACCGCGTGCTCCGGCTCGAGGACGGCCGGTTACATGCGGCCGGGGGGCATTAGAAATCATGAACAGCAAGAAGGTCTGCGACAACTGTGGATCCGGCGACGCGGTTGTGCACCTGACCCAGATCACCAACAACGAAATGTCCACGTATCACCTTTGTGAGAAGTGCGCTGCGGCGAAGGGACTCGAGACCGCGGGAAAGCAAGTCGATTCCCCGCTGGGCGACTTTCTGGCTCAAATGGGGGACGAGCCGGTTCCGGCAGAGGCCGGCCACGAGGCGGAAGGATGCAGTTTCTGTGGCCTCACGTTCTCGGATTTTCGCGAGACTGGGCGACTCGGGTGCCCGCACTGTTACACGACGTTCGAGTCTTACCTCAAGGGCCTGTTGCGCAGGGTGCACGGTAGCACACAGCACGTTGGCAAGATCTACTTGTCTCCCGACCCGACGAGGACGGAACTGGAAGACCGTCTGGAACGGCTGCGCCGAAAACTCCGCAGCGCGGTCGAGCGCGAGGACTTCGAACGGGCGGCCGAGATCCGCGATCGAATTCGCGCC
The DNA here is from genome assembly GCA_022561145.1 of Gemmatimonadota bacterium. Taxonomy (GTDB): domain Bacteria; phylum Gemmatimonadota; class Gemmatimonadetes; order Longimicrobiales; family Gaopeijiaceae; genus JACZXQ01. Next base: position 370 of record JADFRS010000034.1, on the reverse strand, counting down.
ATCGAGCCCGTCGGCGTCAATCCTCCCGCGAACTCCCCAACGTAGAGGCCCTCAGGCGTGGACGAACTCTCAGAGATCAGCGACTTCGGGCTGGGCTGGCTCGACGCGAGCGGCGACTTCGCCGACATCGTGCTGTCCACCCGGGTCAGGATAGCGCGCAACCTCCAGGGGCACGCCTTCGGGCGGCGGGCCCGGGTGAACGACCGTGAGGCGGTGCTCCGCCAAGTCAGGCTGACGGCGGAAAAGGTTCCGACCCTCGTGGGCGCCACTGTCGCAGAGCTTCCCAAACTCGACGGACGTACGAGGCGAATTCTGTTGGAGCGCCGTCTGGCGTCACGCGAACTCTTGGGCGACCCGAACACCGGACCGG